>JBDSGC010000097.1:0-7082 GCA_039919215.1 Thermoanaerobaculia bacterium
GGCGACCATGTGTGCCGCGCAAATCCGCTGGTCTGCACAAGGGTGTGGAGGCCTGATCCATCGGCGTTGGAGATCCCGATGGAACTGTTCGGGTAACAGTCATCCCACGCGCGAGGGCAGACCACGACCGCGAGCTTTCCGCGATCAGGCGACCATGCGGGTTGGAAATAGAAAATGGGCCCATCGACGAAGAAGAACGGCCCTTCGAACAGCGTGGTGATCTGGGAGCCGTCGGCATTCATGACGTAGACATCGTAGACAAAATCGAATGCCCGCCAGTCGCTCACGAAGGCGATCCGTGCGCCGTCGGGCGACCAGGCAGGATGGGTGTTCCATCCCCGATCGTAGCCGACGGGCGTGGGATGGGCCCAGTCTCCGTCCACGCTCATCACGTAAATGCGGAACTGTCCGCCGCGCAGGCTGGAGAACGCGATCGTCTTCCCGTCCGGCGACCAGGCTGGCGCACCGTTCAGTCCTTCATCTGTTCGCCGAGCGACATTCGAGCCGTCCGCATCCATCACGTAAACGTCCCGGCCACCGGCGCGATCGCTAACGAACGCGATGCGCTTTCCGTCAGGTGACCAGGCGGGATCCCCATCGTATCCGCCGTGGTCCGTCAGCCGCAGGAGTCCCGTCCTGTCTACATTCATGACATAGATCTCGGGATTGCCGTCGCGCTCCGAGACGAACGCCAGGCATGGGCTGCCGTCCCCTGACGTGACACAGGACCGCTTCTCGGGCGAGACCGCGCGTTGCCTCGCCCCCTCGCTTGGAAATGAGCACAGCAGCAAGGTCACAGCAATGACGATAGGTCTCATGGATGCCTCCGAGGCGCCAGATCTTGATTGTGGACGACGGTTTCATGGTTCTTGTCGAACAGCGAAGGGACCGGCTCAAACGACGGCCCGTATCCATGACTACTGATGATCGCGTGGGCCTGGCGCGCGGAGCGCCAGGCCCTTCCGCCCAACGTTTGATCAGTGAACGATCAGAGCGAACGTCTCCCACTGGAGTGCCGAGGTGCGGTTCGCGTTGACCGCACTATCGCAGGCGCAGTCGCGTGCGCCACCTTTTTCCGCTGCCACGAAAGAGCCTTGGATGGACTGCAGACTGATTGCGGCGCCGTTGGTGATTGGTTGCGCGCCGGTCATGCTGTGAATGGTGAACGTCTCCCAATCCGAGGCAACGAAGCGATTCGCGTTGACCGAGCCGCCACCGCCGTTCTCCGCGGTCAGGAAACTCCCACTGGCGGCCTGCAGATACAGCGTGTCCCCCTCCCTCAACGCGCCTCCGTTGATGTCGTAGAGCGTGAAGGTTTCACACGCTCCTGCCGTGGCTGCGTTCGCGTTGACCGTCCCGTCACCGCAGTCAGCCGCGGAGACGAAGTTGCCTGCGTAGGTGCGCAGCGAAATCGAGTACGTCTTTGCACTCTGAAGGTAGGTGCGGTCGTGCTGATACCGGTACACGCCTTGGGGTGTTACTGCGGAAAGACGCAACCCTGTCGGATCGATCACAAGCTTGCGTACGGGCGCCCCTTCCAGACCGAGGTCGAGTGCGACCCAGGTGCGGCCGCCATTTGCGCTTCTGAAGACTCTTCCTGTGTTCGTGCCGGCGTAAACGGTCGATGTCTCCGCCGGGTCAATGGCGATGGTGCTGAGCTTCTCCTGTTCCAGGCCGCTCGGCAGCCAGGTATTGCCGCCATCGATGCTCTTCAAGATGCCGCCGCTCATCTGTGCGCCGTAGATGACGGACGAGTTGGACGGATCCGCCGCCAGCACGTGGACCCGCGCCGGCGATACGAGGCTCCACCTCTCGCCGCCATCGACCGTCCTGTAGATCCCGCTCGTCGTTCCGGCGGTGACGGTCGTCGATCTCACCGGATCGACGGCCACGGCCTGCACATCGAAGCTGTAATAGTGCAGCGGAAGGCCGCCTTGCAGCGATGTGAACGTGACGCCGCCATCCCTGCTCCTCAGCATGCTGGATGACATCGCCACATACAGGGTGGCCGGATCCGACGGGGCGAGCGCCAGTCCTGGAAACAGGTCCTGCAGCGGTGGGACGGAGTTCCAGGTGAGCCCTCCGTCGACCGTCTTGTGAATGCGACTGTCCGAAGCCGCGAACATGGTCTGCGGCTGCAGCGGGACGATCGCCACTGCCATGAATCTCCATTCATGGTCGCCGAGGTCCAGCGCCGCACGCCAGGTATCGCCGCTGTCGTCGGTGAGAAAAATCGTGTTGGATCCTGCTGCGGTCATCTTCCTGCCGTCGGTCGGATCGACCGCCAGATCAAAGATCTCGGCGCCCCCAAGGCCCGCGTTGCTGTATACCCACGCGCTCGCCTCATCAGCCTTGACCACGACGCCTGAGGGCGTTGCTGCCAAAACCCGTCGCGGAGGGCCATCGAGAACGACGACATCAGAAACCTGGCGCGCATAGTTGCCAAGCCGCTTCCACTCACCCGCACTCTCGATGTACTCGACGACACCGTCGTATGACGTGACCATCAATCCGCCGGGTGTCGACACGAGACTCTTCACATAGGAGCAATCGCAATAGTTGCGATGATAGTTGGGGTCCGTCAATGGTTTGAGAAGCGGAAGTGGCTGCCATGACTGGCCTCCGTCCACGCTTCTGAACACGTTTTGAGGACTCGCGGCATACAACTTTCCCGTGAGTCGATCCAACGTGACCGCATACTGATGCACGGGAAGGTCGGCCGCTTGTTGAAACGTACGTGCCCCATCCGTGCTGCGATACACGCCGCCCGATACGCCCAGGAATACATGGCCGTTAGGCGCTACTGCCATGGACCGCGGATAGAGCGTCGCAGGTAGCGCCGTGGAACTCCAGGTCGCTCCGTCATCCGCGCTGCTGAAGACCAATTTGTCAGTTGCGGCATAGATCAAGCCAGCCGCCTGGCCAAAGCCGAGCGCGTAGATGGGTTGCTCCGTGGGACGGGCGAGCTCGCTCCAGCGCTCGTTCGCTCCGCCCATGGTGAATACCCGTCCACTGCTGGTGGCCACGTAGAAAGCGTTCGATCCCGGGCGGATTTCCAACGCGGAAACGGAGCGGTCGAGTAATCCGTCGCTTGCTGCACTCCAGTGAATGCCACCGTCGGCAGTCCTGAAGACTCCGTTCGCCGTCCCGGCATACACCGTGGCGCCGTTCGATGGATGGACACGGAGCGCGCTCACTGCTGCGCCGTCCGGTCCTCCAGCGGTCCATTCATTGATGCCGGCCCTCGAAGAGCCGGGCGTCATCAACGCAACAAAACAAAGTGCCGCCACCACCGATACCCGTCGTCGCCGCACTGTCCAGATTGTCTGTTTCGCTGTGAGTTGCATGAGTCCTCCGATGCCTCTCGGCGTTCCCGCGTGAGGCAGAATCAGGATCGGCTCCCGGGCAGCGGAAGTCCTTGGCGTCTCCTAGGAAAATATAGGCAGCGCGTGCGCGGCGGCGGCCGCCAGGATTTGTGGGGCTCGGGTTGGCAACGAACGACCGTGTGCATACAGCAGCTCCGTGACTTGGTTGCAGCTCCGACCCCAAGGAGCTCATCGAGCGCGAGGGCGATCATGGTCTAGTCACGGCCCTCCGTCGCGAGCCGCCCGGGCCGCTTGGGCCGCTGGAGAGCACGCGGATTACGCCGATCGTGTCGTGGGAATCGGTGAAGTAATGCCCGAAGTAACCCGCGACGACTATTTTTCCGTCAGGCTGAAGTGCAGCGGCCGATGCCTGTGCGTCAATCGTTCCGCCGACGTTGATCGTGAACCGGGCTCTCCCAGCCGTACCGAAGGCGCTATCCGCCGAGCCGTCAGCGTGGAAACGGCTCAGCGAGAAATCAGGACCACCTATCCCCACGATCCTGCCGTCGCTTTGGATCAGAACGGCGCTTGAGTAGGAGTAGAAGACGGATCCAAACGGCGCGACCTCATTGATGGCAAAACTCTGATCCAGAGTTCCATCTGAATTGAAGCGAGCGATGCCCTGAGACCCCTTGGCCACAACGATTTTTCCGTCTGCCTGCAATGCTGCAGCCGAGATGTAGGTCCTATCGTTGATTGGGTAGGTGACCCTGCCCCCGGCTCCGAAACTCGAATCGGGTAAGCCATCCGGGTTATAACGCGCGATCAGAAGAGCAGGGGGGGCGACAGTAAAATTGGCAAGTGTGCCAACCACCACAATCTTACCGTCCGGCGGAAGCAGAACGGTCGCGCCATCATAGCCGCCCTTCACAAAGATCTTACCGGTCCCTTCGGCGCCGAATGATTTGTCTGGGGAGCCGTTCGCGTTCAGACGGAAGATCAGAATCGCGTCATAATAGGGTTTCGCTCGTGGATCGTATTCCCAACCGACGCCGACGATTTTCCCGTCCGGCTGGATTGCGACCGACGTGCCTTCTGGAAACGCACGGCCATTCACTCTAGTGCTCCCGTTGTTTCCGAATGCGGTGTCCACCTGGCCGGAGGATGTGTAGCGCTGCACGAGGATTCCCTGCGCGACTGCAACCTGCCCGATGAGAACGATTTTCCCGTCCGGCTGCAGCGCCATGTCCGCTCCGATGGCATGGGCACCATTGGGATAGCCCTCGCCAATCACAGCGACCATGCCATTTGTACCGAATGCGGGATCCAGTGTCCCGTCGGGCAAATAACGCACTAGGAACGTGCCGTACCAATACGAGATCCCGTCTTCCCAGAACCTGCCGCACACCAGGATCTTGCCGTCTGTCTGGACGGTCACCCCCTCGACATTCGGGTAAAAGCCTTCGAATCCTGCAGGCCGAGGGATCTTTGTGAAGACTCGACCACCGTTGCCGAACGAGGGATCGAGGTCACCGGACGCGGCCAACGCAGAAAAGACACTGCCGAGAACGACCAGGACGGCCGCAAGGAACCGAGGCACGTGACAGGCTAATGAAGCTCTCCATTTGTTCGGACGCTGCATACTCTGTTTCCTCCCGGGAAATCGCTCGCTATCGCTCCTCCCGTCCGATCCGATGCCCGTCGAGCGGTTTACGCCTGCCGACAACGAAAGGGCAGAAGCGACCAGAAGTGCGGATACACAGGGGATTCGAAAGTTGCGCATGGAGCCTCCACGAAATGCACTCGACTGGCGCTCGCGGATGCCAGCCGGACTGCCGGGTCACGTCCAGCGTCGGGACGCGAACGCAACATAGGTTGCCCGTCCGGTGAAGTTCTTTGTGAGGATGGCCTGAGTTCTAGGGTTCTTCTAAGAATTGCGCCTGGCATCGCGTGCGGGGCGACGCCGCATGGAGCGGGTTTAGAATGGGCGCAATCGGATGCGATACAACTTTGCCGACCTGACTCTCGACATGAAGGCCAGGCAGCTCAAGCGTGGAGAGAGTGTTCTCCATCTCTCGCCGAAAGCGATGGATCTGCTGGCGATCCTTCTGAGCAATGCCCACCGCGTCGTCCCGAAGGGAGAGCTGTACGAACAGTTATGGCCCGCAACGTTCGTGGTGGAAGGCAATCTGCCCGTCCTCATCAGCGAGATTCGCGGAGCGCTTGCGGACAAGGAACACCAGATCATCCGAACGGTGCACGGCACCGGCTACTCCGTGGCCATCGCCGTTCTTGACGACGGCGCGGCGGGCCGCCTCGGGAACGAGGATGAGCCGGCCGGCATCGTGCACGCGCTCCTCTACGGCGATCGCGAATACCGCCTCGATCAAGGACAGAACCTGATCGGCAGGGAACCAACCGCGCGGCTCGTTCTTGCATCAGCGAGCGTCTCCAGACGTCACGCGATCATGAACGTAGACGGCGATTCCGCAACTCTTGTCGACCTTGCGAGCAAGAACGGGACGTTCATCGGAACAGAACCGTTGCGTGACGAGGCACCGGTCGCGGACGGTACGATCCTGAGGTTCGGCTCGGTCAAAGTGCTGTACCGGTGTGGTGTCCCGACTGGACCGACCGAGACGATTCCTAACCGTTGAGCTGCCGGCTTCAACGAAAGTCCTTCAGCATCACCGCGCTCCACTGATTGGACACGCGCGCCACGAGCAGTGATTTCTCATCGGGTGTCCAGTCGAACGACAGGATCTCGTCTGGGCTGACATCGGCAATCTTCTCCGCCTTCCCTCCCCTGAGGGGCTGCAGGTAGATCGCACCATCGCTCACCAGGGCGATGGCGGTGGAGTCTTTCGTCCATCGCAGCCCATAAAGGCTTTGGGCGTCGAACGATCGGACCAGCGAACCGTCCGCAGCGGAGATCACCGCGAGTTTCCTCGCGTTGTTGACGGCAGCGATGAAGCGGCCGTCCGGCGAAAACACGGCAAGGCGCGTATACAACGTCGGAAGCAGAGAACGCTGGCCGCCCGGGAGGGACATCTTGTAAAGAATCGACTGCTGCCCGTCCTGGAAGTTGTACACCAGCGACCTGCCGTCGGCGGCGAATCGCGGCCGCGAATCTCGGCCGTGCGAAGTAAGTTGCCTCTGGTGAGCGCCATCGGCGTCCATCATCCAGATCGTCACCTGCCCTGAGCGGCTGGAGATGAACGCCACGGTCCGGCCGTCGGGTGAAACGTCGGGCATCAGATCGACACCGGGATCGTCGGTGAGTCGTTTGCGTCGCGTTCCGTCCAGCGTCGTCCGCCAGATGTCGGAGTTGCCTCCTGACGAGGCGGCGTAGATGACATCCCCGTTTGCGAGCGCGACGAGGTGCCGGATCAATCCCACTCCCTCGATGACTCTTGTCGCTGCTTCCGGCTGGCCGACAGGAATCAACCAGATGCTGGAACGCCGGTCGGCCTGACGGGAGACCAGGACCTTGCCATCGCGCGTTATGCCCACCCCGTCGTACTCGAAGAGGTCATTGGTCTGCCGTTTCGTTTCCCCGCCGGGATAGGTGATCTCGTACAGTTGCCTTTCGATCAGCGCCTGGTGTTTTGCGCTCACGGCGATGCCGTCCGCCCCAGGCAACCAACTGATCGAGGTGATCTCGAACCACCCCTCGCCGAGGGTCACGGGAAGGCCTGGTGCGGCGTCACCAATGGGAGGTTTGACGATCTCCACCCACATGTTCCCCTTGTCGGTGAGTCGCGCGCTTCTGCGCGT
>JBDSGC010000098.1:0-7581 GCA_039919215.1 Thermoanaerobaculia bacterium
AACAGGTGGTATCAACCGAATGAACATGCGAGAAGAAGTGACGTTGAGCCGCGCAGCGCAGGCGGTAATGATTCCCAGCGGTGAGAAGGTTCTGGTTCCCGAAGGAGCCAAGGCGACGATCACCCAATCGCTCGGCGGCTCCTACACCATCATTACCGACCGCGGGCTGATGGTCCGCATCTCCGGCAAGGACGTCGAGGCACTCGGCAAGACGGCGGAGAACCTTCCGGCATCGGCCGAGGCCGCGTCGGACGTGACCCCGGAGAAACTCGAGGAGCTGGTCTGGGATCAGCTCAAGACCTGCTACGACCCGGAGATCCCCGTCAACATCGTCGACCTCGGACTGGTCTACCTCTGCGAACTCAATCGCGGTGACGCCGGAACCGACGTGAAGATCAAGATGACGCTCACCGCCCCCGGCTGCGGCATGGGCCCGGTGCTGGCCACCGACGTGAAGTCGAAAGTCGAGTCGCTGCCCGGCGTGCATCAGGCCGACGTTGAAGTGGTGTTCGATCCACAGTGGGACCGCACCATGATGTCGGAAGCAGCGAAACTGCAGCTCGGCATGTACTGGTAGCTGCGGATCGCGGGAGATCTTGCTGCTTTCGGAGCGCCGGCATCCTGCCGGCCGGTATCTTTCCGTGATCAGCCCGCGTCAGCGGGCGAAAGAATTTAGCCCCCGGCGCAAGCCGTGGCGCAAGCCGGGGGATTGTAGAGGCCCAGTCAGAACGAGCCCGCGTAGCGGGCGACAGAAGAGCAGCGAAGTCGCGCCCTGCGATCCACTCCAGCCCCGTTCTGCCGCCCGCAACGCGGGCTCGCAAGCGAGGCTGCTCGTTGTCCCCCGGCTGGCGCCTCGGCTGGCGCCGGGGGCTACATTCTGGCGCCGGCTACGCCGGCTCTGGATCGCGCCAGTTTCTTTCTCTCAGGCGCAGCGCGCGCTGTCCTTGATCGGGATGACGAGATCGTTCATCGCGTCATCACCTATCAGGATGACGGTTTGGGGACGCGACCGTCAGAAAACAGAACGAGGCGCCGCGAGGCGCCTCGTTGAATGTTGCGATAAAGAATCAGGCTCTAGAGATGCTGCTGGAAGAAGGTCCAGGGCCCGACCGGGTGACCGGCCTGCAGTGCCTGAGCCTGAAGATAGCCGTCGACCGCAGCGACGATTCCGATCAGACCGGAGAGGGTTCCGCAGGTGAAGGGAATGCCGATCACCCAGATGACCAGCGCGGCGATCCCTTTCAACTTCTGCCCGATCATGAAGTAGCCGAGGCATCCGCCCACCAGCAGGTTCAGTACGCCGATGAGAATGGGATCCTTCGGAGGCTGCTGCGAATGAATGACTTCGCCGCCGGTGCCGCCTCCCAGGGCGGGTGGTGGTGGCGGGGGAGTGCTGCCGGGAAGATTCGTATCCATGTGCGTCTCCTTACATCTTGTCGGCGAAGTCGCTGATGACCGGAACGCGCATGCGGCCGCCGGCAACGCCCTTCATGATGGCCATGATGCGGACGACCAGGAAGCCGATCCACACCGCGCACTGAACCACGGCCAGACCGCAGCCGAGCGAACCCAGCACGCCCCGCAATGCAAAACCAGCGATCGTGAAGACCAGCCACAGTGCGATCTCCGCTCCGAGGATGGCCAGCCCGTTTTTGGCGTGCCACTGAACTTCTGAATCGTCTTTCTTCGTCAGCAGCGGGATGAGCGCGAGGATCCATAGATACGACAGGACCACCATCAGTGTTCGGTCGCTGCCGGGCGCCGTGCCGCCGCCGATCGGTGGGGGTGGCGGCGGGGTAAAGCCTCCGCCGGGAGGAGGGGGCGGCGGCGTGTACGAAGGGGGTACCTGGGGCGTCTCGCTCATTGAAGCTCCTTCACGATTGGAATTCAGGGTGTCGCGCGATTCTACCGGCTTTCACCGAGTGCGGTGAGCCGTTTTTCTGCGATCAGTAGAGGAACCACGCTCAGCACGATAGAGACGGTGATCGCGATCACGATCGGCAATCCCGTGGCTACCGGCTCGTTCTCGATTCCCATCACCCGCCAGAACAGGTAGTGCACCACCGGGCGGGCCATCAGAACCATGATGCCGCCGACGTAGGCGAGAGCGACTGCCATGTACCCGAACCCGCCGAGGGAGAGTCCGACCTGAAGAGGATTCTCGGCAGCGAAGTTGGGATTCATCGCTCCCAGCGCCACTCCGAGGCTGACCAGTGTCACTCCGAGCAGGGCCGCACCGAGCAGCGTGAACGTCCAGACCACGACGTCAGCATCCAGAAGCAGATTCGTGAACGCGGTCAGCAACAGAGACAGCAACGTCAGCGGCGCGCCGTAAACGAGAACCTTGACCAGCAGAAACCGGCGATAGGAAATCGGCGCTGACTGCACGATCCAGAACGCCTTCCCCTCCGATGAGACCGATGGGAAAGCGAAACGCAGGCAGATCGCCGCGACCACGAAGCCGGCCATTCCCAGATTGGCGTAGGCCACGATGGTGGCCCGTGCGTCTCCCCCCAGCGGCAGCATCCGGACGTTGTAGAGATAGAGGAAGAGCAGCGCCGCCATCAGAAACAGCTGCGACCACTGCGCCACGTCCCGGGTGAGCACGCGCATCTCTTTCCCGGCCAGACCTCGGGTCTCCGGCTCGAAGGGGCGCAGAAGGCGATCGAGCGTGGAGGTCATCGACGTCGCGCCGATCGCGGCCGGCGCCAGACTCTCGCGCGCCCGCACAAACGCGCGGAAGTAGATCTTCGACACCACTGCGAAAAAGAGCGAGAAAAGGACCAGGGACGTGACGACGATCTTCGGGATCCACCAGGGATGCTGGCGATGTTCCGCCACCGCCACCATCAGGTCCGCCAGGGCCGTTCCGGGATATCGGTCAATCGATGGGAGCTCCACCGTCTGCAGCACCACCCGCAGATCGTCGGTACTCACTGCCGCGAAGAGCCTCTCCGGACGGCTCATGCGGAAGGCCACCACCGAGACGGTGAGCACGAGGATGGCAATGGTGGCCACGATCTGGTGCACCCGTCCGATGGGAAAGAATCTGACGAGGGCCACGATGACCAGCGCGCCCGCGGTGACCGGAATGGTCAACAGCAGAGCGAGATGAATGAGCAGGATGGGATAAAGCGATCGCGGCGCGTGATAGCGCTGTCCGAAGGCCACGAACAGCGGGACGATGAACACGAACGCCATCGTTGCGCTCTGCAGGAAGGTCTTGCCCCACCGCGCCAGCACCAGCCGCCCCTTGGCTTGCGGCGCGACGTGATAGGTCTCCAGATCGAGATCGGTGAAGAAGGCTCCGATCGCCGCGGTCATGGCGGAGGAGAAGAGAATGATCACGGCCATCAGAAAAACCAGGGCCAGCAGATTGCGCAGTAACCCCAGGGCAAAGAATGGCGTGGCCGCTTCGATCTCCCCGAGCGCGCGGAAGATGCGCCGGAACAAGACATAGTCGCCCCAGACAAACGCTCCCCCGATGGCCAGCGTCACGAACAGCCGCGACAGCGACGTTGCGTTCCAGGGACGGAGGCGCGCCGCGGCGATGCGAAGGGGCCAGAGCATCGGTGGCCTCACGACAACGGTTTCGATCCCGCCAGCCACTGAAGAACCCGTTCCTGACGTGCCGTGCGCATGGCAAAGCGCTCCATCCCCAACTCCACCAGCCGCTCGATCAGGCGGGGATACTTCAGCTCTGTCGCCTCCCAGAGCTTGGGGTACATGGAGATCTTCGTGAATCCCGGTACGGTGTTGATCTCGTTCAGGTACAGGCGGTTTGTGCCCCGCTCCAGAAAAAAGTCGACGCGAGAGAATCCTGCAGCGCCGATGGCCTTGAACGCGGTCACGGCCAGCCGTCGGATCTCTTCGGTTTTGTCTTTGGCCAGCTTCGCCGGAATGATCAACTCCGAGCCACGGGCCAGATACTTCTCTTCGTAGCCGTACCAGTCGCCGGCAGACACGATCTCACCCGGCAGGCTCGCTTCCGGCAGGTCGTTTCCCAGAACCGAGACTTCGATCTCGCGGGCGTCGACCCCGCGCTCGACCAGCACCTTGTCGTCGAACTGCAGGGCGGTTTCCACGGCCGCGGCGAGATCGGCATCCGCTTTCACTTTCGTGATCCCGATCGAGGATCCTCCGTTCGCCGGCTTCACAAAGTAGGGAAGCCTGAGCGCGTTGTTGACCGAACGAAGAATCCGTTCCCGATCATTTTTCCAGTCGTGCTCCCGGACCTGGACATAGTCGATCATCGGCAGTTTCGCCGCTGCGAAGGCGTATTTCATCGCTGCCTTGTCCATCCCGATGGCGGAGGCGGTGACGCCGCTGCCGACATACGGCAGTCCAAGGATCTCCAGGTAGCCCTGCAGAGCGCCGTCTTCTCCCTGCGTGCCGTGGACCAGAGGAAACACGACGTCGGGATGCTCGCGGCGGGCCCACGCTTCGAAGAGAAAGCCGGCATCCCCGTGATCGGACCGCTCCGTCCCTGCAAGCACCGCCCCGCTTCGCTCCGGCGACAGAAACAGCCCGTCCCGGGCGATGCAGATAGGAATGATGTCGATCCGCGCTTTGGGCGCCGCGGCGGCAACGGAGCGAGCCGACAGGAGCGAGACATCATGCTCGGCGCTGCGGCCGCCGAACAGCAGAACCGTGCGGAGTGACTCGGACATGGCCGAAGGATCTCACGAGAGGTCGGTGTGGTGCGGCCGTCCTCGGCCGCCTGAGTGTGGTGCCACACAACCCCGTTACTTCGGAATGGGCACGCTGCCAATCAGGTACTTCAGATCGTCGTCTCTCCAGCGCACGCCGCCGCCGAACGTGAACGAGGTCTTGTTCAGCAGGTTGTCGACGCCGCTGCGGACGAAGATGGAGGGCGTCCGCGGCTTCTCGCGCCGGGCGACGTACTCTGCGAACGCGCGCACGTGCGGTTTGTTGTCGACCCGCTTGCCGAAATCAAAGGCTTCCGTGGTGACGCGGAGGCGATCGTTCCACTGGTAGTCCAACCCGCCGCCCCCCGTCGAATCGATCAGGCCGATGCGCACCGCGAAGGGCTGCAGGTTCCAGCCCGCCTGCGCAGAGACCACGAAATCCCGAGTGAACTTCGTTTCGTGCGTGATGGTGGTGTTGGCAGCGCCGGTCCCGGGATTGGTCACGGTCTCTTCGATGATCCGGTCCTGACGGCGCCCCTGGGGAGAATCTGCCAGTTCGATGTTGTAGAAGCGATTGCGCTCCGGATTGGGCGTCAATCGCAACCAGACCGCGGAGCGGGAGGTGCCTCCGATGGTTTCATCGGGATTCTTCTTGCCCTTGCCGCCCAGGCTTGCGTAGTAGTCGCCGTTGACGCCGACGTCGAGACCGATCCGGTTCGCCCGTGCCAGGGTGTTCTTCAGCTCTGTGACACCGCTCTCCACCGATCCCAACGCCGAGGTTAGCCGGTCGTGTGCTTCATCGCTGTAGAAGAGCTTTCCGACCGAGCCTTGCCCGCTGCGAACCTGGCCAGTGATGGAGTTCAAGTTGTCCGATGTTGTTTTCAGATCGGCGGAGAGCACCTTCATGTTCTCGACAATCCCACGAAGATCCTCACGGTTCTCACCGACCGTCCCGCCGAGCTGGCTGGCCAGTCGGTCCATGGTCGCCGCGAGCTTGGGCAGCTCCACTCGGAGCGATGCGGTGATGGCGCGCGCGTCGGACATGGTGGCGTTGACGCTGGCCCGATTCTCCGCGATGAGTGCCCGCATGTCGCCGCTGATCTGGCGGACGTTCTCCACGATCTCCTCCATCCGCTGCTGACCCGTCGGACCGGTCATGACCGTCCGCATCGACGCGGTGATCGCTTTCACATCCTCGGCGATCGCGGAAACCTGGCTGGTCACTTCGTCGATGGACGCTGGCTGCGTTCCGCGCAGCACCACCTGCTGATCGGCGGGAAGCAGCGGCAGACTCTGCGTGCCGGGATCGAGCTCGATGTACTTCTCCCCCAGCAGTCCGAGACTGGCCACGTGGGCGCTGGAGTTGCGGTGCAGCTGCACATCGGGGTCGACTTCCAGGGTCACTTCGGCTTTTCCATCGGACCGCAGGTGGATGTCGGTCACCTTCCCCACCGACACGCCGGCAACTCGAACCGTGGATTTCTTTTCCAGCCCGGCGGCCGAATCAAAAAGCGCGACCACCTTCTTCGAGGGTCCGCGCCGGCCGATCTGAACATCCTCGATCTTCAGAATGAAAAATCCGAGGATGGCCAGGACCACCAGCATGAACGCGCCGACTTTTGCTGCGGATGACATTCGATTTGCTCCCGAGTGATCGATGGATGTGCCGACTGGAGATCCAAGCCTGCAAAGGCCTCAGAACCGCCCGCAGTCTAGCTTGGATTCCTGACCGGATTCACAACGGGAACGGCTTCTCTCGGATGCCTCAACGCTGATTCCGGCGCGTTCTAAGAACAGACCTTCGTTGGCCGGGAGAGAGTCAGAGCGTCGATCCCGGCGCGCTTGAGCATCTCGAAGAGCAGGGCCAGGGGAAGTCCAACCACGTTCGTGTAGCTACCATTGACGGACTGGATGAACATCGATCCGACTCCCTGCACCGCGTAGGCTCCGGCCTTGTCGAGCGGCTCGCCCGTCGCCGCATACCAGGCCACCTCGTCGGCGGTCAGAGGAAGCATCTGCACCTCGGATTGGGCGACCCGGGTGTCCAGATAGTCTCGTTCCGCACACTGCAGAGTGACACCGGTGTGCACGACGTGAGTCCGGCCGGCGATGAGCGAAAGCATTCGTCGCGCGTCTGCCTCGTCCGCCGGCTTTTCCAGCAGCTCATTGCCGAGCATGACGATGGTGTCCGCCGCAATCACCCAGCGATCCGGATGACTGGCGGAGATCGGCCGGGCCTTGTCCCGCGAGAGGCGGGTCACGTACGCGTCCGGCGACTCTCCGGTCGCATGTACCTCCGGCACGTGACTGGGCACGACGTCGAACGGCAGCCCGACCGATTCCAGAAGCTCGCGCCGGCGCGGCGACTGCGAGGCCAGCACGAACCTCATCGGGCCGCTCGCGCGATGCTCAGGATCACGATGAATCGCGCCTCGGAGACGATGCGATAGACGATCCGCAGATGGTCCACGCGATGGCTCCACAACCCGCGCAGAGGTTCGAACAAGGGAGCGCCGATGATGGGATCTTCATCGATGACCTCCAGCGCAGCGCGGATGTTGGTTCGCTCCTCTCCGCTCAGCGACTTCCAGTCCGATTCGACGCGCTCGGCGATCCGCAGCCGGTCATTCCACATGACCGCGAGTGTATCGCGGAGCGGGCAGCGGTTTGGCCAGGCAGACCTCCGCGTTCTGGAGCGATTCCAGAAATCAGTCGCAAGTTCCCAGGGCGCAATAGGAGCTTTCCGCAGGCTCAGCGGAATTGGTGGGCGCGCGCAGGCGCGCCAGGCAATCCAGCCCCGGGCTCGGCCCGGGGAAACGCGTGGCGCCAGGAAAGCGGCGGCCGCGAAGGCGGTCGCTACAGATCGTGCTTCAGAGTAACGGGCGAGATCCCGCCGGCAAGGATGCCGGCGCTACAAAGCCGGCGCTACGAT
>JBDSGC010000099.1:0-3208 GCA_039919215.1 Thermoanaerobaculia bacterium
ATTCACCTTCTCGTCGTCGAATGACGTCATGAGCTCACCGCGGTCGAACACTTGTCTGTAAGGAATGAAGCGATCTGGTCCAGTGGCAAGATTCGATCCACCTGCACCGCGTCGATGGCCGCCTGAGGCATGGCCGGGGCCTCAGCGGTCGCCGGGTCCTGCACCACCACCGTCCCCTTCCGGCTCTTGATGCGGACCGCACCGAGGGCGCCGTCGGCGTTGGATCCGGTGAGGATCAGGCCCAGAACCCGGCTTCCGAAGGCATCCGCGGCCGATTCGAAAAGCACGTCGATCGACGGTCGGGAGAAGCGGACCGCCTCATCGACCGACAGGTTGAGCTCCCCTCCTTTGTCCACAAGCAGATGGTAATCGGCGGGAGCGAGATACACGTGGCCCGGCTTGATCCACTGCTTGTCGTCCGCATCCACGACTTTCAATTCGGTCCGGCGCCGGAAGTACGCCGGCAGACCCTCGTTGGAGGCCTTGTGGCGGTGCTGGGCCACAACGATGGGGACGCAGAATGATTCAGGCAACCCGCTGAAGATTACCTGCAGGGCGTGCATTCCACCCAGCGAGCAACCGATCACGATGAGATCGAAGCTGGCGCTGAAGGCGGCCGCCTTGGAGGCCTTGCCACCTACCTTGGTCGCCTTTCGAACGCTGTTGGAAGCGGGCCCCATCAGCGCACTCTCCGGTAGAGTCGCTCTTCGGCGTCGATCTCTTCATAGCTGCTGCTCACCGAGGTGTACCGCAACGTTTCTTTCTTTCCGAGGCCGAGGATCCCGAAGGTGTCCATGCTGTCCAGGAACAGCTTCTGTACGCGATCCTGCAGAGGGTTGTTGAAGTAGATCAGCACATTGCGGCACAGGATCACATTGAACACATTGAAAGAGGCATCGGTGACCAGGTTGTGCTGCGCGAAGACCACGTTTTCGCGTAACGCCGGGCGGAAGATGGCGTAGTCGTACCGCGCCGTGTAGTACTGCGAAAACGTCCCGGTTCCGCCGGCCGTCATGTAGTTCGAGGTGTTCTCCTGCATCGTGGCTATCGGGAAAATCCCGTCCTTGGCCCGCTGGAGCACTGTCTCGTTGATGTCCGTCGCGTAGATCCGGCATCGATCGTACAGGCCCTCTTCGGTGAGCAGGATGGCCAGTGAATACACCTCTTCGCCTGTGGAACATCCGGCATGCCACACCCGCACGAATGGATAGGTTCGCAGCAGCGGGACGATCTTGCGTCGGAACGCCAGATAGAACGTGGGGTCCCGGAACATGGCGGTGGTGTTGATCGACAGGTCCAGCAGCAGCCGCTCCATGCAGGCTGACTCGTGCAGCACTTTCTCCTGCAGTCCGGAGATGGTAGCCAGCCCCTCGGCATAGACGCGCTTCCAGATTCTGCGGCGGAGCGACGGTGTCGAGTAATCGCGAAAATCGAACCCGTAATGCCGGTAAATGCCCTCTGTAAGAAGCTGGACTTCGACCGTTTCCAGATCCAGCTTCTGCTGCTCGTCGACCGGGACGGCTGCTTGATCAGGTGGCATCTCCATGGTCATAGAGCAAAGGGCGGACCGAATCGGCTAGACGGGCGCCCGGCGGGAGCGAAACGGCCTTCCGGCCGCTCCGTTCCCGCCATTTTGCCGTTCCTACCGGTACAACCAGACCCTCAACAGAGAGACCAGCTGCTGGGCATCGATGGGTTTGGTGATGTAGTCCGAGGCTCCAGCCTCCATGCACTTCTCACGGTCTCCCTTCATGGCCTTGGCAGTCAGCGCGATCATCGGGAGGTTCGCGTGCTCCGGCATGGCCCGGATCCGTCGCATGGCCTCGTATCCGTCCATCTGCGGCATCATCACGTCCATGAGGACCACCTCGATGTCCGCGTGCTTCTTCAGGGACTCGATGCCTTCCGCGCCGCTCTCTGCGTACACCACATTCATCTTGTGTCGTTCCAGCAGGCTGGTCAGCGCGTAGATGTTGCGCACGTCGTCGTCGACGATGAGCGCCTTCTTGCCCGCCAGGACCGGGTCGGATTCATGGAGCTGCTCCAGAATCTTGCGCTTCTGCTCGGGAAGATTTGCCTCCACCCGATGCAGAAAGAGCGCGGTCTCATCGAGAAGGCGATCCGGCGACCGCACATCCTTGATGATGATCGCCTCGGCCATCTGCTTGAGGTCTGTTTCCTCGCGTCTGGTCAATTCCCTGCCGGTGTAAACGACGACCGGCACATCGTGGACTTTCAGCTCGTTCTTCAGCCGGCCGAGGAATTCGAAGCCGCTCATGTCGGGCAGGCCGAGGTCGAGGACCATGCAGTCGAATTTCCGGTCGCGGAGGATGTTCAGCGCCTCTTCTCCGCTGGAGGCGGAGGTGATATCGACGTCGCCGTCGCCGCCGATGAGCTCGGCGATGGCCATCCGCTGCGCCTCGTTGTCCTCAATGATCAGGAGCGACTTGTTGGAGCGCTCCAGGAATCCCTGGATCTTTGCGAATGCGTCATCGAGAGCTTCCTTGGAGACCGGCTTCTGCACTTCCGCAAAGGCGCCCAGCTTCATGCCGCGGCCGCTCTCATCGTCTCCGGAGATGATGTGAACGGGGATGTGCCGCGTGCTCTTCTCATGCTTGAGGCGATCGAGAACGGTCCAGCCTTCCATGTCCGGGAGGTTGATATCCAGCGTGATCGCGTCGGGCCGGTAGCGAATGGCCAGTTGCAGCGCGATCTCACCACGGGTGGCCACCAGACCCTTGAATCCCTTGTCCTGGGCCATGCCCAGGAGAATGCCGGCAAACGTGATGTCATCCTCAACGATCATGACCACGCGGTCACCCTCATTGATGTTGTTGCGGTCGTCAGGAATCGCTTCCTCCACCACCACGCCGCTTGGCTCGTCAGCCATGGAGCTGGCCGGGCGTGCCTCAACCTCGTCGGATCTCTCCGGCTGGGGACGGTGGGGCGTGAAGTTCTCCCCTCCGCCTGCGCGACCGCCCTGGCTGGACACCATGTTCTGCACCGAGCCGGTGCGTTCATCGTCGTCGCGTTTGGACGGCGCAACGTAACTCTGCGGCAGATAGAGAGTGAAGGTCGAACCGACACCCTCTTCGCTGGACACGCGGATCTCGCCGCCCAGAAGGCGCGCAATCTCGCGGCTGATGGACAGACCCAGTCCGGTGCCGCCGTACTTCCGGGTCGTCGATGCGTCGGCCTGCTGGAAAGC
>JBDSGC010000100.1:0-9355 GCA_039919215.1 Thermoanaerobaculia bacterium
GCTTTCCAGCACAATGAGCCTGTGAGATCAAGTCGTCGCGGTTGTCTTGGCGGGTTCGCGGCAGTGCTGATCGTCCTCGGGGTAGCTTCCCTCGTCGTTCTCCGCTCCACAGCGTGGCTGGCATCCCTTGGCGGGCGCGTGACCGGCGCGCGGCTCGAGCGCGCGCGACACTCCCCTCAATTCGGCGAAAGAGGTTTTCACAACCCGCAGCCGCGGGGCATGTCGAAAAGCTCTTCCCGCGAAATGGCCCGCAGACAATTCCTCGGTCGGGAGCAACGCGCGCCGACCGGCAGCATTCCGGTGGTGCCACGGGTGAAGAGCGATTACTCGAACCCTCCCGCCTCCGGCCTGCGGGCCACCTGGATCGGCTGGGCGTCGGTTCTGGTGGAGATCGACGGACGGATTCTCCTCACCGATCCGATCTGGAGCGAGCGCTGCTCCCCCTCCACACTGATCGGTCCGAAGCGCTTTCATGCACCGCCGATGGCCATCGACGACTTGCCCCCCATCGATCTGGTCGTGATCTCCCACGATCACTACGACCACCTGGACATGGCCACGGTGCAAACCCTCGGTTCGCGCGGAACCCACTTCGCCGTTCCGCTCGGAATCGGTGCGCATCTACAGCGCTGGGCGATTCCGCCTGCACAGATTCACGAGCTCGATTGGAACGACACGTTCCATCTGGGCGATCTCTCCGTCACCTCCACACCGGCCCGTCACTACAGCGGACGGAACCCGATGCACGGAAACGAAACGCTCTGGAGCTCCTGGGTGGTCCAGGGGATTCATCACAGAGTCTTCTTCAGTGGAGACAGCGGCTACACCGCCGCATTCGCGGACATCGGCAGGCAATACGGACCATTCGATCTGACCCTGATCAAGATCGGAGCCTCCGACCCCACCTGGTCGGAGATCCACATGACTCCGGAAGAGGCAGTGCAGACGCATCGCGATCTGCGCGGCCGTGTGATGCTTCCAGTGCACTGGGGCACGTTCAACCTGGCCTTTCATGCGTGGAAAGACCCCGTCGATCGCGCGGTGGCCGCGGCGGCGCGAACGGGCGTCCACATCGTGGTGCCGAAGCCGGGCGAATTCGTCGAGCCCTCGGCATCACCGGCAACGCCCGAAGCCTGGTGGAACAAGCTCTAGGAGCCTGCGCGGCAGAACGTCTGGAGCGTGATCTTGGCGGAGCCTTGGGCAACCAGCGCCGCCGGCCGTGCCGGCCTAACTCACGGTTCCGGTCGCTGCGTCGGGAACGAACCGCCTGACGATTTCCGCGGCCTGGTCACAGAGAAATCACAAACCGTATGCGACTCATTCCGCGCGAAACTGCGCGTCTGGCCGCGCCAGCCGTGCAACTTCGTGGGCCAGATCGACAGGATCAATCGGTTTCTGTCGGAAGGAATCGAAGCCAGCGGCGATGATCCGGGCCCGCTCGTGCGGCCGGCCCAGCACCGTCAACGCAAGCGCCGGGATGGCGGATCCACCCTTGCGGACGTCTTCGAGGAACGAGCACCCGTCCCGATCCGGCAGCGCAATATCGCACACGAGGACACCCGGCTCCCACTGCCTGAGGAGATCGAATGCCGCACCAGCTGTCTCCACGCATTTCACGTCGGCGCCACAGCGCTTGAGCATGGCTGCAAGAACTTTCTGGTTATCGACTTCGTCCTCGACGATCAACACCCGCACGTGATCAAGGGCCGGTAAGGCTGCTTTTCGGGCCCCCTCGTCGCGACCGACGAACTCCTCGGTCATTGTCGCTTCGAGGAGCGGCAGCAGGATGGTGAAAACAGCGCCCTGCCCCTCTCCTTCACTGGCCGCCTCGACGCGTCCGCCGTGCATCTCGACGAGATGCCGCGTGATGGCAAGGCCGAGCCCGAGGCCGCTCTTGCGGGCACCCTCCGCATCGCCCTGGCGGAAGCGTTCGAAGACGTGCGGCAACATCGAAGGTGCGATGCCGCGACCGGAGTCCCGGATCTCAATCAGCGCGAACGTGTCTTCGCGTCCCAGCCGAACCACGATCGTGCCGCCCTCGGGCGTGAACTTGATGGCGTTTCCGATGACGTTGCCGAACACCTGTTCCAGGCGACCGGCATCGCCAAACACCTCGTAACTTTCTTCGGCCGCCTCGAACAGCAGCGAGAGCCCTTTCGCCGTCGCCGCCGGTCGCGCCGAACGCACCGCCTGATCGACGATCGCAGCGAGATCGATACTCTTCAAATCCAGCCGGAGTTTGCCCGAAGCGATTCGCGACTCGTCGAGAAGGTCTTCGATCAGTTTCGCCTGGGCCAGCGTGCTGCGCTCTAAAGAATCCAGCGCCTCGCGGTGCGTGTCCTCATCCAGGTCGCCGAGAGCGAGCATGCGGGTCCACCCCAGAATGGACGTCATGGGTGTGCGCAGCTCATGGGAAACGATGGCGATGAATTCGTCTTTGGCCCGGTCGGCGGCACGCAGATGCTCCGCCCCTTCCTCGGCGCCGCGCTTCTGCTCCTCCAGATGAACGAGGTCGGACACGTCCTCGACGCGGTGAATGATGTGGGTCAATTGACCGGCGACGAAGACCGGCGAGTTCATGGGGCTCCAGTAGCGTTCCTCAAAGCCGCCGCCCTCTGCAATGGGCCGTGGAATGTCGTACTTCTGAACCGCCATCGTGTGAGGTTTGCCGGTGCGAAGAACCGTCTCCAGCGAAGCTCGCAAGTTGTCCACGCCGGTCGCCCCAGGGTCGTCAGGATTGTCTGGAAATACCTCAAAGAGAGACCGGCCCACGATGGTCTGACGGTCGGTCATCGTTGCCGCGAGGTAAGCATCACTCGCAGCGACGATGCGCAGCTCCGAATCGACGACCAGATGCAGCGACGGCGCCGACTCAAACAGCACACGAAAGTCCGGTGATTCGGCCACCGCGCGATCCTACCCCAGGCGCCGGAAATCGCCGGTCACCTCTGCACCTGGCTTTCCGTCTCCCCAGCCGCGGAGCGGCGACATCTGAGTAGCCCAAGGCGTGAGCCTTGGGCCCCTCGTTTCACGTGATCTCGCAAGCCGCGGAGCGGCGACATCTCATCGGCATTTCGACCGGGACAAAGTCGCCGCTTCGCGGCTCTCGTCTGGTCGCCGGTGCGTGTCCCGGTAGACCATGCCCCCGGGCTGCATCGGCTTTTGGATGGACCCGGACAGCAATCGAGTGGTTCGGCGCTCTCGGCGCGTCATTGACGGGCTCGTCAGCGGCCATGCCCGGCGTGGCGGAAGTAAGATGTCGTTCGCGTGAAACGCGTTCTGCATCCGATTCGGACGAAGTCGTCAAAGAACGCGAAGTCAGTCAGAAGGAGATGGTCATGGATGCGAAACAGGTAGGAATGAAGCTCGTCGAGTTCTGTCGCAACGGTTCGAACCTCGACGCGATCAGTTCCCTCTACAGCCCGGACATCGTCAGCATCGAGGCCATGGGCAGCGCCGAGATGCCGGCCGAGCAGCGCGGCATCGACAAGGTCGTGGCCAAGAACAAGTGGTGGTATGAGAACCACGACATCCATCATGCCCGCGCCGAGGGTCCATTCCCGCAGCAGGATCGCTTCGCGGTGATCTTCGATTACGACATCACACCGAAGGCCGGTCCGCAGAAGGGCAAGCGCAACAGATTTCAGGAAGTCGCGCTCTACACCGTCAAGGATGGCAAGATCATCAAGGAAGAGTTCTTCTATGACGTGGGGTGAGGAGACGGTGACGTCCCGCGCGCGAATTTTAGGAGCGCGATGGAGAGGAAGCCGAGCACGCCGCAGATCACGAAGGCCACGCGAAGTCCAAGTGTCTGCGCCAGTGCACCGATGAGCAGCGGCCCGAGCATGTCGCCCAGCTCCTTGAACGATCCCGCGGCACCGAGCGTCGCGGCGATCCTGCCTTGATCGGCGAGCTTGCTGACCATCGCGTCGGTGTTCGTCCAGACCGTACCGACGCCGAGTCCGCCGAGGATGGCAACGGCGATGAGAAGCGGCCCACGGGTGAATGGAATGAGAACCACACCCGCCGCCGAGAGAACGAGGCCTCCGAAAATGACGGCGATCGGGTTGACCCGGTCGGCCAGCCGGCCGGCAAGCGGCTGAACCAGGAGATAGGAGAGCGTCGCCGCGCCGATGATGAGGCCGTTCCGGAGCTGGTCATAACCAAGCGTATTGACATAGACCGGCAGGAAGCCAAAGAGGATGCCGACCAGGAACATGTTCACGATGATGATGAGGTACCAGGGCAGGAGCGTACGGTTCTTGAAGACCGACGCAAACTGGGCAATGGAGAAATCCCCATCGTCGTCATCCTTGAAGGTGGCCGATGCGGGAACTTTCGGTAGCGTGAGGGAGAGAAGGAAGCCCACGACGCCGATCCCGAAGCAGGCGACAAAAATCATCCCGAAGTTCGACGCCCAGACGATCGCGCCGCCGACGACCGGGCTCAGAACGTACCCGGCACCCTTGATCGCGTTGTAGACACCGAAGGCCTGGCCGCGCGACTGTGGGAAGTAGGCCGCGACGAGTGCGGCGGAGACGATCGACAGAGCCGCTGCGCCGACCCCCTGCAGGAGCCGGACGAGGAGGAGCAATCGGGGGTCAACCGCGAAAAACCCGAGCGAGGCGAGTGAAAACACGGCGAGCCCGGCCAGCATGGTCGGTTTCATCCCTGTCCTGTCGGCGATGAAGCCGAAGACAGGTTTGGCAATGATCTCGGCGAAGTCATAGATGGCGATCAAGAGGCCGATCATCGCCAGGCCCGCCCCGACCTGCTTCGCGTATACGGGCAGGTTCACGGCGACGACGTGCGCTCCGAAGGACGTGACGAACGCGACAAAGCCGAGAACGAAGAGCGTCCAGCGCGGAAACCGTAGAGCGATCGGAGATGTGGCCATCGTTCCCATGCTACGACGCATGTCGGACAAGGAATGCCAGCAGCAGACCTCTGAAGTCCATTTCCGCCGCGCCTTCTTCACCACGCTCCGATGACCGTCGCCGTCTCATCGCCATTCACGCATGCATCGCCGAGTGGCGCACGGCATTACCGGGGCACCCGCCGGTCGGGTCATGGCAATCTTCACGCACGCAAGCCAGCGTCGGTCGTGCACTTCTCGATCGACACGCCGGAACGAGCCTCTCTCTTTCCATTTGACGAGCGCGGCATCGGCCTCTCACCCGATGGCTCCAAACTGGCGTTCGTTGCCGCCAGTGAAGATGCACGAAGGCTGATCTACTTACCGGGAGCGGCGCGTCCGATGTTCAGCCTCTCGAATCAGCTGTTGGCATCGTCTCTCGCGGCTGGGTTGGGAAGAGGTTCGCTGATCGGTGGCGTGACGCCGGATGGAGGGAAGTTCCTGTTCCGATCCTCGGCCGACGAGAAGCTCCCGTCGTTGAACGTGGTGATGAACTGGCAATCGATGCTCCTCGACCACGAGAAGTGATCGTACCCGACGAGACGCGCCGGTGACCTTCGTCGACGTGAGTACCTGCCGAGCGTGATCTGGATCGAGGAGTGGCGAAGGGCGAAGACCGCACGATCTGTGACGACTCGCGCGAATCCAACCCTGCGCCTCGCCGTCGAAGGCCGCGAAACAGAGCGAATGGGCGATGGAGCGCTCGACCGTCTCGCGGGGAGTGTTCTTAGCCCAGTACGACTCCTCACTGAGAAATCGGTGGATGAGATCGACGTCCACCCGCGACCTGTCGTCCGTGATCGTGATTACGACATGTCTCCCTCGCTCATCTCTGGCATTTTATTGAGTCGCTCGTTACGATAGCGGGGCCGATGCAAGAGGACGGAAGGGGCCACCCGAAACCTTCATCAGTCTTCCCACCGACCCCTTGGATGTCCAGCCGCGCCGGAGGTGCATATGAAGCGAGTCCTTCTTTTTCTAGTCGTGTCGATCGTCTCGATCAGCGCTCTCGCCCAGTCCATCCCAACCGCGACCCTCACCGGAAAGGTCACCGCTGAAGGATCGGGTATGCCTGGGGTAACGGTAACCGTGTCGTCGCTCAGTCTTCAGGGGGCACGAACCGCGGTGACCACTTCCGCTGGCGATTACCTCCTGCCGTTCCTGCCGCCAGGGAACTACAACGTCACCTTCGACCTGTCCGGGATGCAGACGGTGTCACGGAGGATCACACTGACGGCGACGCGGACCGATCAGCTCAACGTCGAGTTGAGACCGGCGGCGGTGTCCGAGGCCATCACCGTGACCGCAGAGACAGCGATGACGGCGGCGGTGGAATCGACGCAGGTCAGCACGAACTTCAAGCAGGAGCTGATCGAAAATCTGCCGGTATCGCGCAACCTGCAGGCGGTCACCCTGCTCGCTCCAGGCGTCAACAGCAGCGGACCGGGCGGCAACATCGTCATCTCCGGGGCCATGTCGTTCGACAGCCTCTACCTCGTCAACGGCGCGATCGTCAATGAGAACCTGCGAGGACAAGCGCACAACCTTTTCATTGAAGACGCCATTCAGGAGACAACGGTCCTCACTGGCGGGATCTCCGCCGAATACGGACACTTCACAGGAGGCGTGGTCAGCGCGATCACCAAGTCGGGAGGCAACGATCTCAAGGGAAGCTTTCGCACCAGCCTCAATAACGAGAGCTGGGTCAACAGAACGGCGCTGACGACCGCTCAGGCCGACAAGATCAATCCTGTCTATGAAGTCACGCTGGGGGGGCCCGCCGTTCGCGACCACCTCTGGTTCTTCGCAGCCGGACGCTCGGCGAAGACCGGGGACATCCGCCAGACACTGCCCGGGCTCGCCCGCGCCGGTGACCAGGACGGGAACGGCAACCCCCTTGCCCTCGCCACCCCACTCACACCAATCACGTACCCACACGGAACGAAAGAGCGGCGCCTGGAAGGGAAGTTGACTGGGTCGATCACTCAACGCCACACCATCGTCGCCTCGTACGCCGACATCTCGGCAAGCGAGACCAATCAGACAGCCCAAAGCATCATGGATCTCGACAGCCTGGTCACAGCGCGACGCACTCCCAATAGCCTTCTGGCCCTCAACTACAACGGCGTGATCACGAGCCGGTTCTTCGTCGAGGGTCAATATTCGAAGAAAAAGTTTGCATTCCTT
This sequence comes from Thermoanaerobaculia bacterium, assembly GCA_039919215.1. Classification (GTDB taxonomy): domain Bacteria; phylum Acidobacteriota; class Thermoanaerobaculia; order Gp7-AA8; family Gp7-AA8; genus JBDSGC01. The sequence continues at coordinate 7,103 of JBDSGC010000100.1, forward strand.
GGCTCCGGCTCGCCCTACTCTGATCTGATCAAAGGCACGCTGATCACAGATCGGGCCCGTGGAACGCGCTACTGGTCACCGACTTTCCGAGCCACTCCCAACGGCGAGCATCGCGATCACGATCTCTATACGGTCAAAGGTTCCTACTTCTGGTCCACGCCTCGATTCGGCAGTCACGAATTCAAAACGGGCTACGAGCACTTCCTTGAAGTGCGCAACGTCAACAACTACCAGAACGGCAGCGACTATCGCATCAGCGTTCCCCAGACCATCGTGCGCGGCACGCAGGTGTTCGGCCGGTTCACCGGTGGAGCGACGAGCACGAGCACCGCCCGGATCTCCTGGCTCCCCATTTTCGTGAACAGCCAGGGCTCGGACTACGCCTCGAATTCTGTGTATCTGAACGACCATTGGAACCTGAACAACCACTGGAGTTTCAACCTCGGCGCGCGGTACGACAAGAACGACGCAATGAGTGGTGACCACACATTCGCGATTGCCAAAGACTCCGCCGTCAGTCCTCGTCTTTCCGCTCACTACGACGTGTTCGGTACCAGCCGCCTCATCGCCAACATAAGCTATGGCCAATACGTGGGCCGGCTGGCGGAAGGTGTCGGGAATGACGCCGATCCCGCGGGCCGCAATGCGACGTTTGTCTGGGACTACCGAGGACCGAGCATCAACGACAATGTCAACGCCCCCACCAGCGCACTCGTGCCGACCGAAATCGCCCTTCGCATGATCTTCGACTGGTTCATGGCCAACGGCGGAAATAATCTGCGACCGTTCCGCTCCCCACCGTCCGTCCCCGGCGTGGCGAATGTTCTGGACCCCAGCGGGCTCCGCTCGCCGAACGTGAAGGAGTGGACCCTCGGACTCGGTGGCGCCATCGGTACTCGCGGCTATGCCCGGGCCGACCTCATCTCCCGGAACTGGGACGACTTCTACACGTCATTCGTCAATCCGTCGACCGGCAAGGTCAAGGATCAATACGGCACCCAGTTCGACCTTGCCGTCATCAGGAACGACAGCCACCTCTATGACCGCAAGTACACGGGTGTGCAGACCCAATTCAGCTATCGCCTCTCCCGCCACTTCAACACCGGGGGGACGTACACCTGGTCGCGGCTTGTGGGAAACGTCATCGGTGAGGACAGCGGCAGCGGGCCTCTGACCGGCGTGGCGGGCGAGCGCCCTGAATACCGGCAGGCGCAGTGGAACTACCCGACAGGCTATCTGCCCGGCGATCAACGGCATCGGGCCCGGGTATGGGGCATGATCGACATGCCGACGCGATTGGGTGACTTCAACATCAGCGTCCTGCAGAACTTCGACTCCGGAAATCGATTCTCGGTCGAGGGACTCATCAATCCGTCGTCTTACCAGACCAATCCCGGCTACCTGACACCGCCGACTTCGATCAGCTATTTCTCCGGCGGTCGCGGCAGCGTGAAGAGCGACAACATCAGTCGTACGGACCTCGCTCTGAATTACAAGATGAAGGTCGTGCGCGGTATGGAAGTGTTTCTTCAGCCCGAAGTCATCAACGTTTTCAACGGCCAGGGAGTGGAGAGCTTCGACCAGGAAGTGCTGACGTCACTGAACACCGGCTCGGGATTGAAAGCCTTCAATCCGTTCACCGAAACCCCGCTCGAATGCCCTCAGGGCACCGCCGCAACGACCTGTACGCAGATGGGCGCGAACTTCCAGCGCGGACTGAACTTCGGCCGGCCCACGCGCGAGGATGACTACCAGACACCCCGCACATTCCGCGTTTCAGTCGGTGTGCGTTTCTGATCATCCATGACGGCGGACCGCACAGCGTGTCCCGTGTGTTCCATTGCAGCACCATCCAAGGGGTCTTCCTAGGGACTACCACCGGATGTGCGGGGAGAATTCTGGGGGCGGAGGTTTCGCTCTTCGCTTTCGCGGTTGGTGATGCCGACGAATCGATGGCAGGTGCTACAACCAACGCACATTCATCAGGTAGCGGTCGTCTTGCCGTCTGAATATCGACCTCCGAAGCTCCGACCCCTATTGAAACGCTGCCTGCGCATACGTTCGTTGCTCAGTCCATCGTAGCGAGGACGAGCGTGCTACTTAGGCAGGTCCGCAGCCCAGTTTCGAATCACCTCGACAGGAGGAGCGGCCTCCTTCGAGGAATCCTGGAGCACGAGGAACCGCTTGCCATCCGACGCAAACGGCGGGCTCGTCTTTGCGCCGGACAAGCCGAGCTTCACAGGACCTCCTCTC
>JBDSGC010000101.1:0-3223 GCA_039919215.1 Thermoanaerobaculia bacterium
CCTTTACTTCAGGCTGATCCTTTACTTCAGGCTGATCCTTTACTTCAGGCTGATCCTCTACTTTGAACCAAGGGCCACCGGATCGCCCTCCGCCAGCTTCAGCTCCTTCCCGACGCGCTCCACCTCGGCGAAGACCCGCATGAAGTTCTCGCCCATGATCTTGCGGATGTCCGGCTCGCTGTAGCCGCGACGCTTCAGTTCCCCGCGGATCGACGGCAGCTTGCTGACGTCCTCCATCCCTTCGGGCGTGGCGGGGATGCCGTCGAAGTCGGAGCCGATGCCGACGTGGTCGACGCCGGCCACTTTGACCATGTGATCGATGTGGTCGACGATCACGGTCCAGGAGATTTTCGGGAGCGGGTTCGCCTCCATCAGCGCCTTCATCCCCTCCTTGTACACCGCCCCCTCCGCGGGATCTTTGGCCTTGAGCTCCGCCACGGCCGGCTTGATCTTCTCGGTGCGCGCTTTGGAGGCTTCCATGACGCCGTTGTCGAGGAAGACGGGATAGAAGTTCACCATGGCCACGCCGCCGTTCCTGCCGAGGGCGGCGAGCATCTCGTCGGTCATGTTGCGAGGATGGCTGGCCAGGGCGCGGGAGGAGGAGTGGGAGGCGATGACGGGAGCCTTCGTGGTGGCGATCACGTCGTAGAAGGTCTTGTCGCTGACGTGGGAGATGTCCACGAGCATGCCCAGGCGGTTCATCTCCAGCACGACCTGCTTGCCGAAGGGGGTGAGGCCGTCATGTTTCGGATCGCTGCCGGAGGAGTCGGCCCAGCCGTTGGTGTTGGTATGAGTGAGCGTCATGTAGCGCGCGCCGAAGCGGTAGAAAGAGCGGAGCAGCTCGATGGAGTCTTCGATGGCGTGACCGCCCTCGATGCCGATGAGGATCGATCGCTTTCCGTCGGCGGCAGCGGAGCGAATGTCGGAGGTCGACGTGGCGAAGCGCACCCAGGTGGGGTAGTGCTCCACCATCTCGTGGATGGTCTCCATGATGCGCAGGCAGTAGGCGGCAGCGCCCTTGTTCGCGTAGGAAGCGGGGACGTAGGCGGCGAAAAACTCCGCATCGAGACCGCCGGCCTTCATGCGCGGATAGTCGAAATGTCCTCGTGCATTCCAGGCTCCGAGGTCGAAGGGATGATCGAGGAACTCGCTGGGAGTGTCGGCGTGCAGGTCGACGGTGATGGAGCGGACGGCCGGTTTCTCGATTGTTCGAGGTCGTTTGGCGCGTGCCGCCTGCAGGGGAGCGATCGCCAGGAGGAACAGCGCGAGGAGAGCCAGTCGTTTCCGCATGCGCGTCAGCGTAGCAGGTTCGCACGGGAGGGTTCTGGAGGCTGGGTGGAGGCGGGACGGAGCCGGGGTGGAGCCGGCGAAGCCGGCAATAGATCGTAGCCCTCGGCGCGAGCCGGGGGGAAGCACGTGCCACGGTAGGTGAGCCCGCATCGCGGGCGACAGAAACGCGATGCGTACTCGAGTCAGTGCCGCCCGCTGACGCGGGCTCAAAACGGAGGGCCGCCGGTTTCCCCCGGCTGACGCCGGGGGCTACGTTCTTGCGCCGGGCTTCGCCGGCGCGATCGGCGGGTCCACACGCTGCTGCCTGGCGAGATCCCGCGGGCAGGATGCCCGCGGCACGGCCGGCAGGATGCCGGCGCTACGAAAGGCAAAGGTGCCCGCGGTCCGAAAGACCCTACGTCCCGAATGACCCAGAACGCAGAGAGAGCGCGTTTGCACGCGCTCTCTCGGGGATGGATCGAGTGGGGCGGATTACTTGTTGGGGGGCGCTTCGCTGATGGTCTCGATGACCCGGCCGACCTTGTTGTCCTGATCGGTTTTGCTGATGTCGCCCATGGAGACGATGCCTACCAGTTCATCGTTGGCATTCACCACAGGAATGCGGCGCACCTGCGAGCTGCTCATCAGTTTGAGAGCGTCGTCGACGCTGGCGTCCTCGCGAACGGTCTTGACGCCTTTGGACATCGCGTCGGCGGCCTTTGCCGCGCTGCAGTCTTTCCCCTCGGCGATGACACGGATCACGATGTCGCGGTCGGTGATCATTCCGACCACTTTCTTCCCGTTGACCACAGGCACCACGCCGGTGTCCTGTTTGGCCATGATGCGGGCGGCGTCGCGGATGGTGTCCTTCTCCGAGATGCACTCGGGGTTCGCGGTCATCACGTCGCGGACGGAACGCCCGGTCTGTTTGTTCTTTTCCATGAATCCTCCTCGTTGTTTCGATGGAGGAGGGAGCAAGTCGCATGCCCCGCGATCCCCAGTCAGAAGGCGATGCGCAGTCCCGCCGCCAACGTCAGATACCTCGGGCGAGGGCGGTTGAAGTTCATCACGTGATACGTCCCTTCGAGCTGCAGCGCGTAGCGGCGGCTCATCGGAAAGATCGAGTTGATCCCCCCCTGGAAGCCGTAGTCCGACTCTTCGCGTCCCTTGCCATGCTGCCGGTAGAGGCCGGCACCAGCAAAGAGTCCGGTGTACCCGTACGCTTCGGAAAAGCGGTACTCGATGATGCCGTCGGCGTGCTCGATGGAGCCGCTGGAATCGGACTCATAGATGTCGCGGCCGTTGACGTCCTTGAGCCCGGTGTTGAAGGCGGTGTTGGCGTCCATCCGCCCCAGCTTCACCTTGAAGATCGTGCCGGGGTCGAGGGCGATGCCGTAGTAAACCTCGCGCAACCCGCGCTCGAACGACCCGCGGCCCGCAGGCGACTGCAGGGCCTTGCTTCCCCCGAACAGCACGCCGAATTCGTTGTGCTGCGCGGCGGCCGGCATCGCCACAGCCACCAGGAACGCGAGAATCCACCCGCTCTTTTTCATGGGGGTCACTATACGCATCGACTTCCTTCGATTCAATGGAACACGCATCAATGGAACACGCATCGTCGACTCCCTTCGAAATACAATGAACGCCGTGTTGCAGACGCTCTCGATGTTGGGACGTGAGACGGCCAGAATCGTTCTGCATGCCTCCTGCGTGGCCTGCGACGGAGCGTTGCCGTGGCGTGACCGGGTTGGTTCCTGCTGCCGGAGCTGCTGGGAGGCTCTTCCTGCCATTTCGGGGGCGAAGTGCCAGTCGTGTGCGCTGCCCTGGAGCGGCCAGGATCCTGGCTATGTCTGCGGAGCGTGCCTCGAGGATCCGATCCCGGTCGAATGGACCGAGGCCTGGGGAGCCTACCGAGGAGCACTGGAGCGCGTGCTGCACTCGTTCAAGTTTGGGC
>JBDSGC010000102.1:0-4695 GCA_039919215.1 Thermoanaerobaculia bacterium
AAGAGCTTCGTCAACGGCGTCACCACCAGGGCCAACGACCAGTCGATCGTCACCGCGGTCCTGCTCCTGGCCAACCAGCTCGGGCTGCGCACGGTCGCCGAGGGCGTGGAGACGGAGGAGCAGTGCACCTTCCTCAAGAAGCGGGGATGCGCGCAATTGCAGGGCTACCTGATTAGCCGACCGATCACTCCGCAGCAGCTGCAGGAGACGTTCATGCACGTGCGGGCCACCGAGGATCTGGAGACCGCCAAGTAGACCGTGCCTCTACATCGCAGAGCGCGACGCCAGCTGCTGGGCCACAAACGACTGCGCACGGGCATCCTGCATCACGCTCCAGTTCAACGGCTGCGCCGACATGGTGACGTCGTTTTCCTGATTGAAAAAGATGACCGCTCTCACTCCCCGTCGATAGGTGTGATCGAGGTGGTAGAAAGCCTGCTGATACCACTCCGCTGGATTGCCTCCCCGCGTCAGCGTTCCAAACTCGCTGATCATGATCGGACGATTCAGTTTCAGCAGAGCGGGATACGCCTTCTCCAGAATCTGGTGGAAGCTCCACCAGCGCGACCAGGAAGCGACGTCGCCGTAATTGAGAACTCCCACACCGATCCAGTCCACGTACTGGTCGCCAGGGTAGTAGTACTCGAACCAGGGCATGGAGATGTGCGGCGACCAGACCCATAGCACGTTGGTAGCGTTCATCTTCTGGAAGATGAGGTGGACATGCTGCCAGGCGGCGATGAAATCCTGAGGGCGATTCCCGTTTTGCGGTCCCCAGGGATAGCGGTAGGGGTCGTTCATCTCGTGCGCGAATCGAAGGAACAGCGGCTTGCGATACGCCGCCGCCGCTTTGGCCCAGGGCACCAGGTAGAAGTCGTACTCGCCGCGGGCGATGGCTGCCAGCGAGGCGTACTCACGCTCCGCCTCGCGCGGGAGGTTGGTGCGCACCCGCTCGTCGAAGTCGTTGACCCACGGCTCCCAGGTGATCACCGGCACAGAACCCATGCGATCGACGGTCTCCGCCATCCGCGTGGGGAACTGCTGGTTGGGCTTGTCTCCCCAGGCGACATAGAACGCCACCAGGGGAAACTTGTATTGAACCTGCCCCTCGAACTTCTCCAGTCCGGCGAAGGTGTTCGGAAAGCCTCCGTCATACGCTCCGAACAGCATCTGCGCCGGATTGCGAAGCGCCACCTTCGAAGACAGCACCGCTTTCAGGGGGGCCAGATATTCGCTCCGCGAGCCACGGCGCACTCCGCGAACCGCGTTGCCCTCCGCGTCCGAGAACCGCTGGACAACCCGCCGCATCCCGGCGCCCGTTCCGTCGAAGAAGGCCTGGAAGCCGCTGCCCAGACCCATCTGGAACAGCAGACCGGCCGCGACCAGCCACCCCAGCGCGAAGAATGCGATCTGATATCGACTGCGAGCGTTCATTCCGGCTCCTCAACTTCGATTCGTTCCCGATCCACCCAGGCAGCGTAGAGCCGCCCGCTCATCAGCACCATGTTCGTGAACAGGAATGTCAGCATGCCAAACGTGACCTCGGTGGTGATGCGCACTTCGGACTCGGCGAGCACAAACAACTGCCGATACAACGTCCACCCCGCGGTGATGGCCGACAGCGCCACGATTCCGGCAGGCACTCGCGCCAGCGTCCAGAACCGTGTGCGCTGCCGTTGCTTTGCCGTGGGAATGTACGGCACCGCGATTCCCAGCAGCGCCAGCAGCAGTCCCTGAAGATAAACCGTCCACGATCCCACCTTCAGCAGCGTTCCCCGCCAGTGCCATCCCCGCTCCCGCGCCGGATCGCACATCCACCGCTGCATGTACTGATAGATCAGCACTCCAAACAACCCCACCGGCAACGCGTGCCGAACATATTCGTCGAGCAGGAACGCTGCCGGCTGCAGTCCCACCCAGAGATACACCAGCGGAATGGACAGATACATCAGCGTGGTCAGCCCCACCAGGTAGTAGGTGCCAATCATCAGATAGGAGATGCGCTGGTGCATGGTCAGATTTCGAAAGGCCGCCGGATACTCCCGGAACAGCACTTCGTGCACGCCACGGGACCACTTGAGCTGCTGCTTGAGGTACGACTGCAGGTCCGCCGGCACCAGTCCCCGAGAGAGTACTTCCGGCACGTAGATCGATTTCCACCCCTTCGCATGCAGACGGATCGCCGTGACCAGATCCTCCGCCAACCCGATGCCGTGACCGCCGATGGTCTGCAGAGCGGAGCGGCGAAACGTGCAGTTCGCGCCGATGGCCACCGCGGTTCCCGTCCCCTGCATCCCCTGCATGATCGGACCGTAGAAGGAGAAGGTCTGCTCCGCCGCCGCACGTGCAACGAACGACTCCCCGGCGTTGTAGTAGGCCTGCGAGACCTGCACGAATCCCACCTCGGGATCGTCGAACTGCCCGAGCACCCGATCGAAGAGATTCGGGAACGGGACGTGATCGGGATCCAGAACCAGAATGAATTCCTCGCTGGTCTGCTTCAGCGCCGCATTGATCTTTCCCGCTTTCGCACCGGGGATTCCCAACAGTTCAAAGTGCACGGCGCCCATCTCCTTCGCCAGCGCGGCGAAACGGGCATCGCCGGTGTCGTCGAGCAGATAGGTCGTATGCGGATAGGTGATCTCCCGCGCGGCCACAAGCGTCCGCACGAACATCTCGTAGGGCTCGCCGGGCGAGGAGGTCGTGAAGATGGCCACGGAGAGGCCGTCAGGTGCGGGCAGATGCGGCGGATGCTCGACGTGAAACGCGTTGTACCAGCCGACCATGATCCGGAACACGCCGTACCAGGTCGCCGTCGACAGCAGAACGAAGAGCGCGACGTTGTTGACATGCTCCAGGCGGAACCACCACCAGGCAAAATAAAGAACGCTCTGCAGCCCCAGAAACGTGAGGATCCCCAGCACTACCCTCTGCGACGGGAGGATGGCGGCCGCACGGCGGTGCCGGAAAATCTCAGCGTCGTCGGACCAGGGCCGCACGGAATGTCCTCGCTCGATAAAAGGCGGTACTGCTGCTCTCCACGCTGAAATCCAGGCGGGTGGATTCTGCCACGCCCCTGCTGAAGGTTGCGGAGACTCGCCACGGATGGAAGCGGCGATCGAACTGGTAAACGACGACCGCTGGTGGAAACGGGCTCGTGCCTGCGGCCGGCCCGAAACTCTCCGCCGTATCGCGGGCAACGCCTGCGTCCGCGTGGAACTTCAAAGAAGAAACCGGCGAGAGATCGGAAGAGAGATTGAGGAGAGCCCGCACCTCCCTCAAGTTCCGGGGCGTCCAGTACGGCGTGTAGTTCCCCAGGAATGAGTACGCGAACGATCCGGCGCCGGTTCGAGTGGAGGAGGCAGACTCCACGGAAAAACGGCTTTCGGAAGTGTCCTGCGCCAGAACCGATCCGCCCACGGCGGCTGTGAATCGAGCGCGGCTAACAACCGGAACCAGCGCGTAACCCTGCGCGAACCAGCCGCGATTGTGGTCCTGGAAACGAAGACGGCCGGCATCCGCTGCGGCGAGGAAGCGCCGGGGGTCGCCATCGCGATGCCATCCCACCGCCCAGGAAGTCACGGCTGGATGGAACTCCTGCGCGGTCACAGTGGCGACCAGTTCTCGGCGCTCGACGGAAGCGACCAGCTCCGACTTTTCAAAAACGGCGCGACGAAGCGCCACGCCACCCAGCGCGCGCGTGGCGCCGTCGCCGTAACGCAGCACCCCCAGGGACCAGTCGACCCGCAGCCGCTGCCAGGGAAAGCTCCGGCGATTCGAAACGCGGAGGAACGGCGCAGTCCAGCTCTGGTCGACCCTGCGGTTCTGAAACGCGTAGGCCCCAGCGGCAAGTCTCCACTGGGTCAGCGGATCGGAATGAAGCATCACCGCAGCTTCCGTCCTCACCGAACGGAACGGCTGATCGTCATCGACGGCGTTCGATGCGAGGGACTGCTCGCCTCTGGTGGAACTGGCGATCTCCGTCAGCGACTGCCGTGCAAACGGACGATGAGGATCGCTCCGCAGGATTCCGGCAAACTCCCGACTGGCAATGGTCCAGTCGCCGGCCCAGTACGCGGCCGTAGCCGCACCTTCTGTTGATTCCAGATCGGATGGCTGCTGTCTCGCAAGATTTTGAAATCGAGAGCGCGCTTCTGCGTAGTGGCCCTGCCACAACAGCATTCGGGCGAGACCGGCGGATGCCGCTCGTGAATCGGGGTGCCTTTGCAGGATCTGCCGGTAGAGGCGCTCGGCCTCACGGAACCGCTGATCCCAGCCGAGGGTCTCAGCCAGCGACAGGCCAGTCCCCAGATCGTCAGGATCGAGCGCCGCCGCCTGCTGCAGCAGTTCGATGGCCGCAGCGAATTGCTTGTTCGACCGCAGAGCGGTGGCTCGCCGCACCAGGGCAGCCTTTTCGTCGATCGCTGAAGCGCGAGCGCCAGTGGCAACCAGCAGCGCAATCATCACCATCCTCCCGGCGCGGCCGAACATGGCGACAGGGTAAGGGATTTTGGGCCGCTTGCGATCGAACGCGGGGCCCGCGTTCCAGAGACATTTTCCGAGCGCGTGAAGGCGCGCATCAGGCCTGCCATGGAGCCGGCTCGGGAAAAAGAACGGAGAGTGAGTGTAGCGACCGCCTCCGCGGCCGCCGGTCTTCTGCTCCCCGCGTCCCCCGGCAGAGCCGGGGGCTGGTCT
>JBDSGC010000103.1:0-5282 GCA_039919215.1 Thermoanaerobaculia bacterium
ATCCTTTCCGGCAAAAATCGATCGGAGTGTTGTCATCACGGCTTCCCACGGCAAGCCTGGGTTTCACGGCTCAGGGTCACGGCGCCCCTCTTCCCACTTCTGCTACTGTTTCCCGCCATGATGAAGACGAGCATCCTCGCCACTCTCACCATTGCCCTCCTCGCCGCGCACGCGGCCGAGGCGCAGCCGGCTCCCTCACCTGCCACCCATCCCATCGCCATCAAGGCTGCCCGGATGTTCGACGGCACCTCCGACTCGCTGATTCGCAATGCGGTGGTCATCGTGGACGGCAATCGAATCCGCAGCGCCGGCTCCTCTCTTACGGTTCCCGCTGATGCGCGAGTGATCGACCTCGGCGACGTCACCCTGCTTCCCGGATTCATCGACGCACACGTCCACCTCACCGAAGAGTCTCAGGAGAACTGGCACCTTCAGTACTTCCAGAGCCTGATGCGCCAACCGGCGGAGCAGGCCCTGCTGGCCACCACCTTCGCGCGGAAGACCCTGGACGCCGGATTCACCACGGTGCGCAACGTCGGCGCGGGCGACTACGTGGACGTCGGGCTGCGCAATGCCATCAACAGCGGCTGGGTCCCGGGACCACGCATGCTCGTGGCGGTGCATGCCATCGGTGCGACCGGCGGGCATGGCGACGGTGATCCCATCCCGCCGGCGCGAGGCGTCGCCCAACTCGGCCCCATCGATGGCGTCTGCAACGGGCCGGCGGAGTGCCGTGCCGCGGTGCGCTACCAGATCAAGTACGGCGCCGACGTCATCAAATTCATGCCCTCCGGCGGCGTCCTGTCCTTATCGGATCCGGTCGACGCTCCTACGCTGTCCCAGGATGAGATCAACGCCATCGTGGAAGAGGCGCACAACTGGGGACGAAAGGTGGCCGCCCACTGTCATGGGGATCTTGCAGGGAAGATGGCTGTCCAGGCGGGCGTGGACTCCATCGAGCACGGCTCCTTCCTGAAGCCGGATACCCTCGCCGCCATGCGGGAAAAAGGGGTGTACCTCGTTGCCACCCTCATGGCCGCCGACTGGATCCAGGGCCGGATCGAGAAGTTCCCGCCTCCCATCGCCACGAAGGCCAGGGCCGCCATTGCGGCCCGAAGCGACATGTTCCGCAACGCCCTCAAGGCCAACGTGAAGATCGCGTTCGGAACCGACTCGGCGGTCTCCCCGCACGGGATGAACGCCCGCGAGTTCACGCTGATGACGGGACTGGGAATGTCGAAAGCTGCTGCCCTGCGCTCGGCCACCTCCGTGGCGGCGGCTCTCCTGGGTATCGACGATCGCCTCGGCTCGCTGGTCGCCGGCAAGACCGCCGACCTCATCGCCGTGCCGGGAAATCCCCTCGAGGACATCAGCGTCACCGAGCGCGTGAGTTTCGTCATGAAGGACGGGCAGGTCTCCAAGGGCTCGAGGTAGTTCCGCCGGCGGATTCGCTCATGCCCCGCACCAGGAAGAAGCGCGTCTACATCGCCTACACCGGCGGCACCATCGGGATGCGCCGCATGCGCAACGGCTACTCCCCCACCTCCGGCTACCTGCAGCACCAGATGGAGCGGATCCCCGAGCTCAGCCATCCGTCGATGCCGTCGTTCATCGTGCACGAATACGATCCGCTGCTGGACTCCTCGAACATGACGCCGGTGCAGTGGGAAGCCATCGCCCGCGACATCGGTGACGTGTACGACGACTTCGACGGCTTTGTGGTCATCCACGGAACGGACACCATGGCCTACACCTCCTCCGCGCTGCCCTTCCTGCTGGACGGGCTGCGGAAGCCAGTCGTCGTCACCGGATCGCAGATTCCGCTTTGTGAGGTCCGCAATGATGCGCGGGAGAATCTCATCACCTCGCTGCTGATCGCCGCGAACTACGAGATTCCGGAAGTCTGTCTCTACTTCGGCGGACAATTGCTGCGAGGCTGCCGGGCGGTCAAAGTCAGCGCGGATGGATTTGCCGCGTTTGCCTCGCCGAACGTGCCGCCCCTGGGGACGGTGGGCATCGACATCGAGATCAACTGGAGCCTGGTCCGGCAGATGCCGCGCAGCCGCCGCCTCACCGTGCGCGGACTCACCTCTCCCGTGGTCAGCGCGCTGCGGCTCTTTCCCGGCATCTCCGCCGAACTGCTGCGCAACGTGTTGCGCGCGCCGCTGCAGGGGCTGGTGCTCGAAGCATACGGAGTGGGCAACGGCCCGCATCGCGATCCCGCATTCCTGCGCGTGCTCGAGGAAGCCACCTCGCGCGGCGTGATCATCGTCGACTGCACCCAGTGCCTGGAAGGGACCGTGAACCTGGAAGAGTACGCGGCCGGCTCGGCTCTCGCGCGCGCCGGCGTGATCAGCGGATTCGACATGACCGCCGAGGCCGCGCTGACGAAGCTCTGCTACCTGCTGAGCGGGAGACGATCGCCCGCGCAGATCAAGGCGGCCATGCAGCGCGATCTGCGCGGCGAGTTAACCGCGCCCGAAGCTTAGAGGGTCTCTCCAAGGGCCCGACATTCAAAACGCCCGGAGTGCCTGCCTTTCGGTTCGCCGGCATCCTGCCGGCGGGCATCGCGACAAACAAAGTTCCATCAACCCAAAAATCTTCAGTCTTTCCGTACAATCACCACGAACACACCGGAGGTCTCCATTGATCCGTCGCACCAGCATCCTCGTCCTTACGCTCGCAGTGCTCGCCGGCGCGGCGCACGCCTCTTCTCTCCCGGAAATGTTCAAGAACGCGAAGGACGAGTTCGGCCACGGCGAGTACGTCAAGTCTCTCGCTGATTTTCAGATCCTCGAGAGCGTCAGCAGGCAGCCGGGAAACGAGGCGGATCGCGTCAAGCTCGCGCCGATCATCACCTTCTACCGCGCGGCCAACCTCGCCGCGCTGGGACGGAAGAACGAGTCGCGCGATCTATTCGTCGCCTTCCTGACCATGAAGCCCGACGCCTCGATCACCACGCCGCCATTTCAGAAAGAGGTCGTGGCCGCCTTCCAGGATGCCCAGAAGACGGTGCAGGGCGGCGCAATCTCCCTGGCAGCGCAGTACGCCATGTTCGAGCCTCCTCGCGGATGGAGCCTCCCAGCCGACGAGCACTGGGGCGATTCGCCCGTCCGCTACCTGCTCACCTCGAGCGAGAAGAGTCAGTACGCCGCCCTGACCTCGGGCGACCAGCGCCAGGCCTTCGTCAACGCCTTCTGGTCAGGTCTCGATCCCACGCCTGGCACCGCGGAGAACGAGCTGCGTCGAGAGTTCGACCGCAGGGTGGCGTTCGCCAACGCCGCCTTCGCCACGGAGAAAGTGCCGGGAGCCCAGAGCGATCGCGCCACCGTCTTTGCCTTCCTCGGCGCTCCGAGCTTCATGGCCATGAAGGCGGTGGAGAATGCGGGAGACGACGCCATGGACGCCCTGCGGCGCGGCGGCCGCGCTTCCTCCTCCGCCGCCCACAGCCTCGACGCCACGCTCTCCTCCACCTCGCGTATGAGCTGGGTCTACCGGAAAGACCGCATCCCCGAGTCGATCCCCTTCCCCGAACTCCGCTTCGACTTCGTGACGCGCCCCGGATACGGAACCGCCGTCCTCCAGAAAGACGACCAGCCCATGCAGGCGCTGGGACGGGCGGCGGCGCTGACAAGAGAGAAAAAGCAGCTGAATTGAGGGTTGGGGCTACCGGTGAACACTAAGTACCTCGGCGACTCGTACGATCTCGTGAAGCGGTTCTTCAGCCGGGAGCTGGCGAACCTCGGTTATCAAGTTGTCGCGGATCCCATGTTCACTGGATCGTGGAGCGACGAAGAGCAGACGCGGTTCTTCGGACTTGTTCAAGCCACGCCAGAGTTACACGACTCCCCAAGTCGAACGGCCCTGTTTCTTGACCCAGACACTGGCGTTCAGGAGCGGCAAAGCCGCAAGCATGTTTCGTACGCGCGTGTGGTGACCGAGACGGACCGCCACCGGCTCGTCTATTCGTTCGACCAGTCGTTCTCGCGTCAAGAGGCACCTGGCGCAATCATTCAGAAAAAACTTGAAGCGCTGAGAGCGCGGGGCTGCTCAGCGATGTTCTACGACTCGCACGCGCGATTCCTCTTCGCCTCGCGTGCGCGCGAGGCAATTACCGAGTTGCGCGGGCATCTGGTCTCGGTCGGGCTGCCTGCGTCGCGTCTGGTGGAGGCCGTCACCTAACTCGCCGCTGGACCGGACGGAAACCAGCACCTCGACCTGTCGCTACACAATCGTTCGGATGCGAGTCCAGGCCGGTGAGCTCGGCGCCATTGGGGCGAAGATCGATCCGTCAGTGCATGTGATGCTTCAGCAGATGGTCAACCAGCCCGCAGTTCGTCAACGCCGTGGCAGCTGCTGACAAAGATCGTTAGGCGGACGAACTTTCTGATCCGATAGAGTGGTTGAGATTCTCGACGATCATGACCAAAGTTCCAGCACTCGAAGAAGAGATCAAGAAACACTCCCCGGCGGAGCTGGCGGAGCTCAGCGACTGGCTCCTGGAGCGAGACGCCGAAGCTTGGGATCGTGAGATCGAACGCGATGCGGCTTCGGGCAAACTTGATCAGTTGTTCGAGAAGTCGCTGGCAGATCATCGCGCGGGCAAGAGCCGCGAGATTTGAAGCACTACACGAGCCCTCACTTCTGGTTCCGGTTCCTCCTCTGGAGATCCAAAGGCTCGCCCGCGATAATTACGAACTCCTGAAGAGCAATCCGCCATCCATCGCTACACTTCAAGAAGGCCGCTGGCTACTGGTCCGTGCGAGTCGGTCGCGGTTACCGTGCCCTCGGCAAAGAGGTCGCGGGCGGCATTCTTTGGGCCTGGATTGGCGCCCACGCCGAATACACGAAAATCCTCTCGTCGTGAGGCCGCCATCCAACTCTACGCTGTGAGCGTAGCGGCGCATCCAGCTGATCGAGCGCTGACCCAATGGCTTCCGTGTGCTGGCCCCCGGATGAAGAGTGATATCGCCGTGGTGGAATGAGCCAGGAAAGCAACCTACGTTGGATAGCGTCTGCAGGCACCGCGTGGTCTGGTGATATCGTCCCTCCAACAACTTCACAGGAGGAAATCGATGCGAACGACCCTTCAGCTGGTGCTCGTCTGTCTTCTACTCTCGGGCTGTGCGACGGCTCATCAACCCGCCGCATCATCACCGTCGAACGCCCAACATATCCGATCGCTTTACGATGCTTTCGCACGGGGCGACGTTCCGACGGTCCTCGGCAGTCTTGACCCGAACATCGTCTGGATGGAGGCGGAGAACATCAACTACGCTGAC
>JBDSGC010000104.1:0-2998 GCA_039919215.1 Thermoanaerobaculia bacterium
TGGAGTTCTCCGCGTTCTGCATGGCGCTGCTCTCGGTGATTTCCAGCTCAAGACTTGCCGGATCGAGCCCGGTCTGTTCCAGCGCCTGCATGACTTCGTTAGCGAGGTTGCCCTGATGGAATTGACGGGCGGATAGATTCACCGCCACGGTCAGATCCGGATCGATCCGTTTCTGCCATGTCTTGAGCTGCCGGCACGCCGTGAGGAGGACCCAGTTTCCGATCGGAACGATCAGCCCGGAAACCTCCGCCGCAGAGATGAAATGCGCCGGCGAGAGCAAGCCGAGCTCCGGGTGGTTCCAGCGGATCAAGGCCTCCAGACCGACGATGTTTCTGGAGGACGCGTCCACCAGAGGCTGGTAGTGCAGAACGAGCTCATTCTGGCTCAGGGCTCTGCGCAGCATGTTCTCCAGCGCCAGGGTCTCCAAAGCACGGGCGTTCATGGCTGGCGCGTACAGCTGATAGTTGTCCCGTCCCTGATCCTTCGCGCGGTACATCGCGCTGTCGGCATTGCGCACCAGGGTCTCCGGATCGGTACCGTCTCCTGGGAAAAGACCGATTCCGATGCTGGTGGTCACGAAGAGCTCCCGCTCCGCGATCATGAAGGGAATCTTGAGGGTCTCGATGATCTTCTGCGCGATCTTCGCGACGTCCTCGATGTTCTCGATTCTCGGGATGAGCAACGTGAACTCGTCGCCGCCAAAGCGGGCGATGGTATCCCCCTCGCGCACACACCGTCGGATGCGGTCGGCCACCGCCTTGAGCAGGAGGTCGCCAGTGGAGTGTCCCAGGGAGTCGTTGATGGCCTTGAAACGATCGAGGTCCATGAATAAGACGGCCAGCTTCTGATTGGCCCGGGCGGCCTGTGCCAGCGCCACGATCAGCCGGTCGAGAAAGAGTGGCCGGTTGGGAAGTCCGGTCAACGCGTCGTGATAGGCGAGGTGCTCGATCTCCACCGTGGCCAGTTCGGACGCTTCGCGCTCATCCTCCAGCAGGCTGGCTACCATTCCCATCCCCAGCATCGCCTGGAGCAGAAAATCGAAGTAGCCGAGATACATGGTGTAGTCGCTAACGACGCCGAAGAGCGACGCTGCGGCCAGATAGATGTAATGAAGTTTCTCCATCCCGTAGATCAGAAATGCGATGGAGACCATGGTGAATCCGACGCCCTCGCGTCGTCTTCGCGCGGTCCAGAATGCCCAGCCGGCGATGAAGAAACAGACCGCTGCCGCCGTGTTTCGAATCCCCACTCGTGCCATCAACTGAGCGCTCTCCGAAAGGCCAGGGGCGCTCGACAAAAACCCGCTGATCACGCCCGCTGTGACCGCGACCAGTAGCAGCCTCCTGCCCGTTCGAATCCGCACCGGCCGGCGGCGCAGGATCTCGTAGACACCGAACGCCAACCAGCTGAGTTGCAGGAAGCCGGCGACGCCCCCCAACACGGAGACGGAAGTGCGAAGGATGCCGGCATTCCCCGACTCGCTCCGCCCCATCATCAGCCAGGCGAGCTCGCTGAGGCGGTAAACGGCGAGCGCCGCCCAGCTGGCAGTCCAGTGCGATAGATAGGACTTCCCATACTGGCGAAGAAATCCATACAGGAGCAGCGCGATGACCGCGGCGCCGATGGTTTGCGCAACATGAGTGGCCAGGGCCACGGAGTTCATTTCGAACATGGTTTTAGACAGATGAGTCAGGGCAATGGACTACGGACCGCTGTCGATTCTGCCCTCCTCGGCCCCCCAATGCAAAGTCGGCGATCGCCTGCGTACCCCTCGATGAGTCTCTGAGCCGCCGCCGGATAACCAAAGGCCATCGATTGAGAAGAGGCCTCCCTGCGAGACTCCGGAGTGAGGCGTCGCAGGGCCTCTTCGACTTTGACGGCCAGCGTCGCCGAATTTGGCTGCGAAGCCATCGAGCGAGCGGCAAGACTCCCTAAAATCGCCGCCATCCCCGGGATTGGATAGGTCAACGGCACTACACCACACGCCATCGCCTCCAGGACCGCCCGGTGTCCCTCGTCCGACCCCTGGACAGTAAACAGAAGGACATCTGCCGCTCGATAGTGCTCGGCAAGATCCTCCTCGTGATACCCCGCCCACACCACCTTTTCAGCGACCCCGAGGGCGCGAGCAATTGCCTCGAGACGGGGTCGGTCCTCTCCATGCCCGACGATCACGAGAATCGCATTCGGGATGCTCCGCGCTCCGATGGCAAAGGCTTCGACGACGTCCTGAAATCCACGGTCCGCGGTCAGTTTTCCGATGGCCATTGCCACCGGCACATCGGCAGGGATTCCATAGAGCCCACGCACATCGGGCCCCTGCGGCGAAAACTGGTCGAGGTCCACCGGAGGGGGAGTGACCGTCACCACGCGGCCTCGGAACGGCGGCAGCGCCGACAGCGCGTCGTTGATGACGAAGAGCGCATCGGTGCGAGCGATCAGGTGGCGCGTGAACGGGTCGGAACGAACCACACGCCGGGCGTGAAAGGTTCTTGCCAGGCGCACGTTCCGTCCCCGTGCGGCCAGCCGCGCCAGCCAATGGTCGTAGGTCAGGTGAGAATGGAGGAGGTCGAAGTGATGATGATCGATGAGCCGTTCGAGCTCTTCGACGGCGCGCAGGAAAGAACGGGGGTTCTGCTTCTTTCCGATGATGGGGTGGGCGAAATCAACATGCCCGATCTTCGCTTGCAGCTTGTACCCGCCAACGTAGGCGTAGTGGGCGTCAACCCCTGCCTGGCGCAGCGCTTCCGCCTCGGCGAACGCCGGCGCGGCGGCGCCTGTCCAGCGGTTTCCCGCAGCGAGATGGAGGACTTTCATTCCGAGCGAATGCTATCCGACCTGAGGGGGTTGAGGCCCGCTCGTCCGGTCCTTCCAATCACGCGCTCGCGCGTCATCTGCAATCAAGAGCGGCCGAGTGACGCGACTGAGGCGAAATCCTGGCGGACGCTTTGCGAACCAACGCCGCCGGCCGTGCCGGCCTCAGGATGCTACACTCCGC
>JBDSGC010000105.1:0-22412 GCA_039919215.1 Thermoanaerobaculia bacterium
CCGAATCAGCGATGCTTAGCGTAGAGAAGCGGTTTCGTCTGGATCAGGCCTTCTTTGAAGCGGCGAGCACCTCGTCGATGCCACCCTTCATATAGAAGTCACCTTCCGCGACGTCGTCGAGCTGACCGTCAAGGATCATCTTGAAACCGCGGACCGTCTCCTTAACCGAAACGTATTTGCCCGGCGAACCGGTGAACACTTCCGCGACGTGGAACGGCTGCGAGAGGAAGCGCTGGATCTTGCGGGCCCGGCCTACGATGACCTTGTCTTCTTCCGAGAGCTCGTCGATTCCCAGGATGGCGATGATGTCCTGCAGATCCTTGTACTTCTGCAGCACCGCCTGAACGCCGCGCGCCGTGTTGTAGTGCTCGTCCCCGAGGATGCGTGGGTCGAGAATCTTGGATGTCGACGACAGCGGATCGACGGCGGGGTAGATACCCAGCTCGGCGATCTGACGCGACAGAACGGTGGTGGCGTCCAGATGGGCGAACGCGGTGGCAGGAGCGGGATCGGTGAGATCGTCCGCTGGCACGTAGATAGCCTGCACCGAAGTGATCGAGCCCTTCTTGGTCGAAGTGATGCGCTCCTGCAGCTCGCCCATCTCCGTGGCCAGGTTGGGCTGGTAACCGACGGCGCTGGGCATGCGGCCGAGAAGCGCGGAAACTTCCGATCCCGCCTGGGTGAAGCGGAAGATGTTGTCGATGAAGAGCAGAACATCCTGGTTCTCGACGTCGCGGAAGTACTCGGCGACGGTGAGGCCGGTCAGTCCCACGCGCAGTCGGGCGCCCGGCGGCTCGGTCATCTGGCCGTAGATCAGCGCCGCCTTCGACTTCGAAGGGTCGCCGGGCGTGATCACGCCGGTTTCTTCGAATTCGAGGTAGAGATCGTTTCCTTCGCGGGTGCGCTCGCCGACTCCGGCGAAAACCGAGAATCCACCGTGCTGCTTGGCCACGTTGGTGATGAGCTCGAGGATGAGAACCGTCTTGCCGACTCCGGCGCCGCCGAACAGGCCGGTCTTGCCGCCCTTGGTGTAGGGCTCCAGGAGATCGATGACCTTGATGCCGGTCTCGAACATCTCAACGCCGGTGGACTGCTGATCGAAAGGCGGAGCCTCGCGATGGATGGACCAGCGCTCCTTCGATTCGACCGGCCCGCGATTATCGACAGGCTCGCCGAGCACGTTCAGGATGCGCCCCAGGCACTCCCGGCCGACAGGGACCGTGATCGCCGCACCGGTGTCGATCGCTTTCATGCCCCGGACCATCCCGTCGGTCGGCTTCATGGCGATGCAGCGGACCTGGTTCTCGCCGATGTGGTTGGCCACCTCCACCACCACGTCGATGGGCACCTTTCCCAATTCGCCGTTGTCGACGATGCGGACCGCGTTGTAGATCGCGGGGAGATATCCCTCTTCGAATTCGATATCGACGGCGGGGCCGATGATCTGAATCACTTTCCCGATCTTGTGATCGGTGCCGGCTTTGGTGTCTGCGGTGGTCATTGCTTGTTCTCCGTTTGCTGAGGAGTGCGCGTGCGCACCTGGTTCGTCAATTCGCTGCCGCCGCGCCGGACACGATCTCGATGATCTCTTTGGTGATGGAAGCCTGGCGGATGCGGTTGTAGGTCAAGGTCAGAAAGTCGATCATCTCGGAAGCGTTCTTGGTGGCCGCTTCCATGGCGGTCATGCGCGCGCCCTGTTCCGCGGCGGCCGATTCGAGCAGGATCCGATAGAGCTGAAATTCGATGTGCTTGGGAAGCAGTTCGCTGAGGATGGCCTCCGGGCTTGGCTCGTACAGGTAGTCGATGGTCACTTCCTGCTCGTCCCAGGCCCGCTCGATCGGCAGCAGCCGCTCCACCCGGATATCCTGCGACATCACCGAACGAAACTCGTTGTACACGGCGTACACCGCGTCGAACTCCCCGCTGATGAAAGCCTCGCTGATGGCAAGCGCGAGCTCCCGGGCCGTCTCCAGCGAGAGCGCCTGGAGTGCGTATACCTGCTTCCGTATGGGGATGGTTCGCCGCTTGTAAAAATCGCTGGCCTTCCGTCCCAGAGGCAACACTTCGACGTTCTCCCAGCGATGTTCGGCGATGGCGTTCTGGGCGGCCTTGATGGCGTTGGCGTTGAACGCGCCGGCCAGACCCTTGTCCGCGGTGACCACGATCACCAGCGCGCTCTTCTCCTCGCGCACTTCGAGCAGCGGATGCTTGAGTTCTTCCACACGAGTGGCCACGTGGGTGAGCACTTCGCGCAGAGCGGCGGCGTAAGGGCGCGCCGCGAAGATCCGATCCTGCGCCCGGCGCAGCTTTGCCGCCGCCACCATCTTCATGGCTTTGGTGATCTGCTGCGTATTCTTGACGCTGCGGATGCGGCGCCGGATGTCGATCGTGCTGGGCATGGAGTCTTACGCCGCGAGGACGCCGGCGTTGTCCTTCACGTATCCCTCTTTGAACTCGGTGAGCGCCGCCTTGAATTCACCGGAAAGAGCCTCATCGAACTTCGTGGCCTTCTCGATGCGGTCGAGCAGGTCCGCTCGCTCGTCGACCAGCCACTGATGCAGAGCGGCCTCGAAGGGGCGAACGGATGCCACGGTGAGGTTGTCCAGAAAACCCTGCGTTCCGGCGAAGATCGACGCGGTCTGCAGGCCGATGCGCATCGGCTGATACTGTCCCTGCTTGAGGATCTCCACCAGTCGCCGGCCACGATTGAGCTGCGCCTGCGTGATCTTGTCGAGGTCCGAGCCGAACTGCGCGAAGGCGGCGAGCTCGCGGTACTGCGCCAGATCCAGTCGCAGCGTTCCGGAAACCGAGCGCATGGCCCGGATCTGCGCCGATCCGCCCACGCGCGAAACCGAGATTCCGACGTTGATGGCCGGCCGAACGCCGGAGTGGAACAGGTCGGTCTCCAGGAAGATCTGACCGTCGGTGATGGAGATGACGTTGGTCGGAATGTACGCCGAAACGTCGCCGGCCTGCGTCTCGATGATCGGCAGCGCCGTCAGCGATCCGCCGCCGTTCGCGTCGGAGAGTTTTGCCGCGCGCTCCAGAAGCCGCGAGTGCAGGTAGAACACGTCGCCGGGATAAGCCTCCCGTCCCGGTGGACGGCGCAGCAGCAGGGAGATCTCACGATACGACTGCGCGTGTTTGGAGAGATCGTCGTAAATGATCAGGGCGTGCTGACCGTTGTAGAGGAAGTACTCGCCCATGGCGCATCCACCGTAGGGCGCGAGGTACTGCAGCGGAGCGGGGTCGGAGGCCGACGCGTTGACCACGATGGTGTAGTCCATCGCGCCGTACTCCTCGAGGGTCCGCACGATCTGCGCGACGGTCGACTTCTTCTGACCGATGGCCACATAGATACAGATGACGTCTTTGCCCTTCTGGTTGATGATGGCGTCGATGGCCACCGCGGTCTTCCCGGTCTGGCGATCGCCGATGATCAGCTCGCGCTGTCCACGGCCGATGGGAATCATCGCGTCGATCGCTTTCAATCCAGTCTGCAGCGGCATCTTGACCGGCATGCGGTCGATGACGCCGGGGGCCAGCCGTTCGATGGGATAGGTTTCCGTGGAAGCCACCGGACCCTTTCCGTCGATGGGAATGCCCAGCGGGTTGACCACCCGTCCAATCATTCCGCGGCCTACCGGAACGGACATGATCTTGCCGGTGCGGCTGACCTGGTCCCCTTCCTTGATGGCGCTGGGATCGCCGAGGAGCACGATGCCGACATTGTCTTCTTCCAGGTTCAACGCCAGGCCGGTGATGTCGTGAGGAAACTGCACGAGCTCGCCGGCCATGACCCGATCCAGACCGTAGACGCGCGCGATTCCGTCGCCGACCGAGGTGACTGTGCCCACTTCCGAGACGTCCACGCCCCGGCCGATTCCCGTCAATTGCTGACGAATAATCTCTGTGATTTCTTCAGACTTTAAATCCACGGCCATAATATCTCCCGAAAATGGCTCAGCTTAATGACGCGCGAAATTTCTCGATCTTTCCGACTACCGACGCATCGTAGATCTCGCTTCCGACACGAGCCACAAAACCACCCAGCAGGTTCGGGTCGATGGTGACGTCCATCTCCACCTTCCGGCCGAACTTCGTCTCCAGCGTCTTCCGGAGCGATTCGATCTCTGCCGGACTGGGCTGGGAAGCGGTGCGCACTTCCGCCGCGACGGTGTTGGTGGCGATGCGGATCATGGCCGACAGTGCGGCGACGATGGCACCCAGGTCGTTGATCCGATGATTGCGGATCAGCAGGCTGACCACTTTGACCGCGAGATCCGACAGACCGAGACGCCGGGCGATCTCCGTGCTCACCTTGATCTTCGCCTCCGGCTCGAACCCCGGATTGGCGTACAACTCCTGCAGATCCACCGCCGACTGGCGAACCTTTTCGAAGGCGGCCAGTTCGTCGCGGAGCTTGGATGCTGCCTCCGGCGACTGCACGATATCCATGATCGCCCTGGCGTAGGGGCGGGCGAAGCGGCGGATCACGAGCGAACCTCGCCGATTTCTCGCACGCTCTCGGCGAACAGGTTGTGGCGATCCTGCTCGGTGATCTTCTCGCGGAGGATCTGTTCGGCACGCTGAGACGCCAGCTCCCCTGCGTACTCCGTCAACTCATGGCGTGCCAGCTTGACGCGATTGTCCACCTCGTTGCGCGCGGTGGTCAGAATCTTCTGTGCTTCCGCTTCCGCCGCGGCGAGCAGCTCTCGCTTCTGACGCTCACCCTCCACCGCGGCGCGCTCGTGAATGGCGTGAACGTCCTGCTCGATCTGCGTCAGCCTGGCCTGAATATCGGAGGCCAGCGCGTCCGCCTTGGCCCGGCGGGTCTTCGCTTCTTCCGCCTCCCGGCGAATGCTTTCGTGCCGTTCTGCCAGCGCCTTCTTCACCGGGCCACCGACCAGCCAGCCCAGAACCCCGATGAACAGGGCCATGTTGGCGAGCTTGAGGACCCATCCCGGGATTCCGAAGTACGTTTTCGGCGCTTCGTTTTCCGCGCCGTGGGCCTCATGCGGATGAACGACCTGGTGGGCGTCTTTCTCCGCTCCATGGGCCACGTCGTTCGGTGCATTCTTCGCGTGTTGTGCCGATAGCGATACAGGGGCCAGGATGAGAACCAGAGCGAGCAGCAGCCGGCGCATCAGACGGACCTCCCGAGAATCCGTTCCGCGGCGAGGTGCGCCAGGCCCTCGGACTCTTTCACGATGTTGGTTCGAGCCTCGGCAACGTGCGACGTCAGCGTGGCGGTCGCGCTCTTCACGATCGTTTCGGCCTCCGCTTGCGTTTTCTGGATGACGGCGGTGCGATGGGTCGCCGCTTCCGCCCGGAAGCGGTCGCGCACGCTGGACGCCTCACGCCGCGCCACGTGGAGTTGCTCCTCCATGCGGGCAGTGGCTTCATTGAACCGGGCCATGGAGGCCTCGTAGACTTCGTTGGCCCCGCGCACCTCGGCCTCGCGCGCTTCCAGCACCTCGTTGATCGGGCGGAGGAAGAACTTGCTCACGACGAGGTAATTGATGAAGAAGATCACCATGATCGCGAGCAGAGATAGATCGGGCGTCAGATTGATTTGCATTAGCGGTTATGGGCCGGAAAAGCTGCGGCGGGCAGACACTTAGCCCTTCCCCAAGGCCGCGGTTGTATACCACATCGGAAAGAACGTTGTCACCAGCCGGGTTGTACCCTGTCGATCCCTTAACTGGCAGGCGACTCTGCCGATTGCGATGGCCGACGACAGCTACAGAAGCATCCTGAATCGGGCGGATCAATTCTTCCGCACCACGCTCCAGGAGCAGCCTCAGAACTTCCAGTGTGGCAAAGGCTGCTCGGTCTGTTGCTACGGCTTGTTCGAGATCAGTGCGGCGGACGTTCCTGTCCTCGCGGATGGCCTGGCCGCGCTGAAACCTTCGCAACGTCTGTCCGTCGTTCGCCGCGCGCAGGAGATTCTGGCGGAGACCGCGCACCCCGACCTCCGCGAATGTTCCCGGCGGGAGAAGAAGAAATTCTACGAGCGCACGGCAACGGTTGCCTGCCCCAACCTCGACCCGTCCGGTGCCTGTCTGGTCTACGAACACCGGCCCCTGGTCTGCCGGACGTTCGGCCTCCCCATCCGGGACGGGAAACGTTATCTGGGAGACATCTGCCAGTTGAATTTCGGAGAGGCCACCGACGGGGAGAAACAGGCCGCTGCCTGGAACCTGCAATGGGAGGATGCCGTCGGCGCTGCGGACGAGTACACCATTCCCGAAGCCATCGTCATGATCGCGCGGATGCGCGGGTGGTAATCGCGCCGGTCAGGCCTTCGCCGCAATGTTGGTGACGTTGCCGCCCTTCTTGTCGCCCATCACGCAGTTGCCTTGAAAGATGGCGCCCTCTTCGATGATCAGAGCCGGCGTATCGACGTCGCTGTAGACCTTTCCATTCCGGTGGATTTCCACGCGCTGCGTCGCCACGATCTTGCCAACCACCGTCCCGCTGATGGCGATTCTTCCAACGTGCACATCCCCTTCGATGTGAGCGCTCTCGCCGACGATCAACTCGTTCTTCGACACGATCTTGCCGGAGAACTTGCCGTCGATGCGCATGGTGTCTTCAAATTCGAGCTCTCCTTTGAAGGATGAGCCCCGGTCGAGAAATCCATTGAGTTCGCCGCTCTTGTTCTTCATGTTCCTGACTCTCCTGATGATGTCTGCCTGATGGGCGCGGCCGGCGTCAGCGGCGGCGACCCATCATTTCGTCGACGACGCGGATCAGTTCTTCCTCGCTCCCATAACGAACGTGGATCACTCCGCCTCGACGTTTCCGATCGATGTCGACCTTCGTTCGCAACGCCCGCTGGAGCTTCTCCTCGGCGTCGCGAGTGAATACATCCTTTTCCTTCTCTTTCTTCTCGGCAGTCTTCGGCGAAGTGGCCGCAGCCAGTGTCTCGGTCTGCCGCACGTTCAGGTTACGGCGCACCACGCGTTCTGCGAGCTGCTCCTGTTTTTTTGCCGATTCCACCGCCAGAAGCGCGCGAGCGTGGCCCATCGACAAGCGACCGGCCCCCAGAAGCTTCTTCACGGAATCCGGCAGTTTGATCAGGCGGAGAAAGTTGGCAACGGTGGAGCGTTCTTTCCCCACACGCTTCGAGATTTCCTCCTGGGTCAGTCCGAAATCCTCGTGAAGCTGGAAGTAGGCGTGCGCCTCTTCCATCGGGTTCAGGTCCTCTCTCTGGATGTTCTCGATCAAAGCAATCTGAAGCGCATCTCCATCAAGAAGCATTTCCTTAATGACTGCCGGAACCGAGCGGAGGCCGGCTTTCTGCGCCGCGCGGAAGCGGCGCTCACCAGCGATGATCTTGTAACGGTCGCCGGCTCGCGTGACCACGATGGGCTGCACGATGCCGTGCTCGCGAACGCTGCGCGCAAGCTCCTCGATGGACGCTTCGTTGAATGTCTTGCGTGGCTGCAGCGGGTTGGGCTGAATCTGGTCGATCGGAATCTGAGCCAGACCGGCAGCCTGACCGCGCGCCGGCTCAGACCGCTGAGGAATCAGCGCGCCCAGACCGCGCCCGAGGACTTTTTTCTGATTCATGGGAGGACGTTCTCCGCGCGCTGGATGAATTCTCTGGCCAGGCTGACGTAAGCCTCGCTGCCACGCGAACGAATGTCGTACAGGATAATCGGTTTCCCGAAAGACGGCGCCTCGCCGAGCCGAACGTTGCGCGGGATGACGGTGGCGTAGACCCTCTCCCCGAAGTGACGTCGCACTTCTTCTGCGACCTGCTTGGCGAGGTTCATCCGGTCGTCGTACATGGTCAGCGCGATTCCCTCGATCTCAAGATTGGGATTCAGTGACTCCCGCACTCGCTCGATGGTGTTGAGAAGCTGCGAGGCTCCCTCCAGCGCAAAATACTCGCACTGCATGGGAACCAGGACTGAATCCGCTGCCGTCAAGCCGTTCACCGTCAGAAGACCAAGCGAAGGAGGCGAATCGATCAGGATGTAGTCGAACCGTCCCTTCACGCTTTCCACCGCATTGCGGAGACGGAACTCCCGCTGCTCGACGCCTCCCAACTCGACCTCCGCGCCGACAAGGTCCACCGACGACGGGGCGATCCAGAGGGTTGGAATCTCAGTCTCACGGATGACCTCGCTCAAAGCGATCTCTTCCATGAGAACGGGGTACATCGAATTCGGCTCGTTCTTGCCGATTCCCAATCCCGAGGTTGCGTTCGCCTGGGGATCCAGGTCGATCAGCAGCACGCGCCGCTCACAGGCAGCGATGGATGCCCCGAGGTTGATTGCGGTCGTCGTTTTTCCGACGCCGCCTTTCTGGTTCACCAGCGAGACGACTTTCGTCATGAGTGTTCCACGTGAAACTTCATCGTTACCAGGTAATTGGAATCGCCCCTCGGAAGGGTCCAAGCCGCGTCAGGCTGAAAGCCGGGAACGGGTTGAGTCTGGCGAGTTCCCTGAAACAAGGCAGCCCTCCCTTCCGGTTCCATCCAGGCTCTCAATGACGGCAGCCACGTTTCCGGACTGCCGACCGCGCGGGAGGTGACGAGTGAGAACCGAAGATGCGGAGGGAAGCGATCCAGAGCCCGGTCGAGCCTATCACCGTAAATGACCGCGTTCAATCCGCACTCCCGCACGACATGCTTCAGGAAAACCCACTTCTTCTGCTCCGATTCGACCAGGTGAAACCGCGCCCCGGGAGACGCGATGGCCATCGGGATCGCAGGCAGTCCACCTCCGCTACCGAAGTCCAACACTTCCCGCTTCGGTTGGAGGAGCTCGGCCGCGGCGAGCGATTCCGCCACATGCGCGTCGAGATTGGCCTTGGCTTCGGGACCGATCAGATTGATCTTCTCATTCCAGGAGAGAAGCAGGCGTTTGTACAGGTTCAGCTGGTCTGTGTTCATGACGAGTCGCCCAGCATGGCAAAGAGGAGCGGCGACGCGCAACCTCCGCCCGCGCATAAGAGCAGCTAGGAGCCTGCGCGGCAGGAAGTCTTGGGGCGTGATCATGGCGGAGCCTTGGGCAACCAGCGCAACCGGCCGTGCCGGCCTACGCCGTCGCGGCTTTGAGGGTGATCGGTCCTCGACGGAGGTGCATTCGCAGGATCGAGATCGCGGCAGGTGTTACCCCTGGAATGCGAGCCGCCTGGCCGAGGGAAGCCGGCCGGATGCTGCACAACTTCTCTACGACCTCGGTCGACAGTCCCGGAAGTGCGAATCCCATCGCCCTCGGAATCGACAGCAGGTCATCCTCCGCTGATCGATCCGCTTCCCGTCGCTGCCGATCCACGTAGCCCGCGTATCGAAGCTGACTGACCACGCCCTCCAGTTCCTCACTACGCAGCGAACGAAACGCCTCGGTCAGCCCCGAATGCTCATTGGACAGCGCATCCATCAGAACCTCGACGCTGAGATCGTGACGCTGCAACAGCCGGGCGACGGACGCTTTCTCGTGGAGAGAGACTCCAAAGGGGGCCAGCGCGGTGAGGGTTCGCTGATCCGGTGTGAGCGTGGTGGTCTGCGCCAGAGAGCGCGCGCGATCCATCCGATCCACCCGCTGCTCCACTCGTCGACGGCGCTCCTCGTCAACGATGCCCAGGCTGACGCCGATCTGCGTCAGCCGCTCGTACACCGAGTCGCAACCGAGCAGCAGCCGGTGTTCGGCGCGGGAGGTGAACATGCGGTACGGCTCTTCCGTGCCCAGCGTGACCAGGTCATCGATCATCACTCCCGAGTATCCCTGGTCGCGACGGATGGTCACCGGCGCTCCGCCACGGATCTGCTGCAGCGCATTGATTCCCGCCATCAATCCTTGAGCCGCGGCTTCTTCGTAACCGGAAGTGCCGTTGATTTGGCCAGCCAGATACAGGCCTTCGACGTCCTTCACCCGCAGAGTCGGCTCGAGTTGCTGAGGATTGACGAAGTCGTACTCCACCGCGTAGCCGTACCGCGCAATCACAGCCTGTTCGAAGCCGGGAAGAGATTGGACTACAGCGTCCTGCACATCTGCTGGCAGAGATGTGGAAATGCCGTTCAAGTAGAGCCACGGGTGTTCGAGGCCTTCCGGCTCCACGAAAATCTGATGCCTTTCCTTGTCTGCGAAGCGCACCACTTTGTCTTCGATCGAAGGGCAGTAGCGGGGACCGGTGGCCTCGATCTGCCCCGAGTACATCGGGGCGCGATGCAGGTTCGCGCGAATCAGATCGTGAGCGACCGGCGACGTATACGTGACGTGGCAAAGTACCTGAGGCAGCTCGATCCGATCGGTGAGGATGGAGAAGGGTCTGGGCTCCTGGTCGCCCCGCGCTTCCTCCATCTTCGAGAAGTCGACCGAGTCCTTTTGTATCCTCGGCGGCGTTCCGGTCTTCAGCCGGCCGAGGCGCAGACCCAACTCTCGGAGCGAGTCCGAGAGTGTCGCTGCCGACGGCTCTCCGAACCGGCCTCCAGCCGTCTTCGATTCTCCTGAGTGCATCAACGCGCGCAGGAACGTTCCTGTCGTGATGATCGTGGCCGCGGCCGTAAGGTGAGAGCCATCAGCCAGGATGACCCCTCCCACGGCAGGTCCGCGGAGAAGGAGCGCGGCGACGACTCCCTCGACCACCTTGATCAACGGCTCCAGGCGAAGAATGTCCTGGACAGCGAGCGCGTAGAGGTCGCGATCGCACTGAGCACGAGGACCCTGCACAGCCGGACCTCGAGAGCGGTTCAGGATCTTGAACTGAATGCCGGCTCGATCGGTGGCCTCGCCCATCAGGCCGCCGAGGGCATCGATTTCCTTGACCAGGTTTCCCTTGGCCAAGCCTCCGATCGCGGGGTTGCACGACATGCGGCCGATCGCCTCTGCCTGCATGGTGACCAGCGCGACCCGAGCGCCTCCCCTGGCACAGACGCGAGCCGCTTCCGCTCCAGCGTGGCCACCTCCCACGATGATGACGTCGAATCGGGATTCCATTTGTTTCACGTGGAACACTCGCCCGCGCCGAGGTCATCCCTCCGCAGGGTTCTCACTTGCCGATACAGAATTTCGAGAAAATCTCCGCCAGGATCTCGTCGGTGAGGATGGCGCCGGTGAGGGTACCTAGCGCTCGCGCTGCCCGATGGAGATCCACCAGCACGATCTGCTCTTCGTACCCTTCAGCGATGGAGCGAGTGGCCTCTCTCAAACCTTCGAGGCACCCCTCGACCGCCAAGTGCTGCCGGTCATTAATGACGCTCCCGGGCGCCGCGACGAACTGATCGCGTACCTGCTCGTCGAGCCGACGGAGCAATTCGTCGACGCCCTTGTCCTCAGTCACGCTGATTCCGAACTCGCCGGCGGGCGCTGGCGCCAGATCGGTCTTTGTGAAAATGACTTGAGCGTGAGTAAACCGCCCCAGTTCCAGCCGATCTGCTTCCGTCAATCCGATCTGCGCGTCCACTAAATAGAGAACGAGATCGGCGCTTCGAGCGGCCGCTCGGGCGCGCTCGATGCCGATGCCCTCGACCGGATCCTCGCTCTCGCGGAGGCCTGCGGTGTCAGCGACAGTCACTGGCAACCCGCCGATCTCGAGAGTCTCACGAATGATGTCTCGCGTCGTGCCGGCAACGGAAGTCACGATGGCGCGGTCGCTGCCGACCAGACGGTTCAGCAGGCTGGACTTGCCCGCATTCGGCCGCCCGAGAATGACCGCCGCCAGTCCACTGGAGGTCGCAGCCCCTCGCTGGTACGTACGGCTCATCGCCTCCACTTCAGCGATGGCACCCCCGATGACCCGCTCGAGCTCGACCCGGTCAATGAAGTCATACCCCTCTTCAGAAAAGTCGAGCGACGCTTCTAGCCGAACGATCGCATCCAGCATGGACCGGCGCACCGATGCCGCGCGACGACTGAGGACGCCTTGAAGATTGCCGAGGAGAAGCTGAGCCTGCAACGCAGTCCGCGAATTGATGAGCTCTGAGATGGCCTCCGCCTGCACGAGGTCGATTTTCCCGTTGAGAACGGCACGTTCGGAGAACTCGCCTTGCTCAGCATGGCGAGCCCCCAGCGAGACGATTTCCCGGATCGCGCGCTGCACGAGTGCCGGGTTCCCATGCAGAGTGAGCTCCATCAGGTCGTTGCCGGTGAAGGACGAAGGCCCGAAGAACGGCGTCACGACCACGTCGTCCAGCATCGCTCCATCTTCTTTCCATAATTCCACATGAACTGCTAAACGCGGCGTGAACGAAGTCGTCCGCGTCAGCGTTTGAAGAATCCTGGCGCTGTCCGGACCGTCGATGCGAATGACGGCCAGCGCGCTTCTGGCGAGGGGCGTCGCGGCGGCGACGATGGTGTCGTCCGGACGCCTCCCTGCTACGCTCACGGCGAGGTCGAAGTAGGTTCCGCGGCAGCTCCGGGCGCCCGCTTGACGATGGCCACCCGCTTGTAGAAACCCTCGCCACGTGACTCGGTGGCGACGTCGCCCGCGTCCCGTAACGCCAGATGGATGATGCGCCGCTCGATGGGAGTCATCGCCGGAAGCAGTTGCTCGCGACCATCCTGCCGGACGCGCTCGGCCACTTCCCGTGCTGTCTGTTCGAGCTCGCCGGTGCGACGCTCCTTGAAGGCATCGCTGTCGAATTCGATCGGCTTCTCCGTCTTGCGACCGACCAGCGCTTTGTTCGCCAGTACCTGAATGGCGTCGAGGAGTTCGCCATGCTGATCCACCAGTTTCACGGTGTCCCGCCCATGCAGGCGGACTGCGATCTGTTCGTCGTCTTCTGAGGTGCGCACGATGAGCTCGAGACCGGCGGTCTCGATGAGCTCCTCGCACCACAACCTCACGTCGCGGGCATGCTCCGACTCCGCGCCCTGGGGGGGAACTTCTGCAGCGAATCGCTCGAAGTCTCCCGATTGCAGCGCTTCACCCGGACGAGGCTCGCGAGAACGTCCGCCGCTTCGAGAGCTCCCACCGCCTGATCGCCGCCCTCGGCTGCGGGGCCGGTCGCCCCGAATGCGGTCGCGAGCCGGCGCCCCGCCTTGTGTGCTCGCCGGTTCCTCTACCGAGGATCGCTGCGCAGCGGCGGATTCCGCGGAGTTCGTTGCAGCGGCCTGGTTGACTTCGGCGTCGATGACCACATGCTTCACCGCACCAAGAAACCCACGCTTCTCCTGGACGACGTGGTAGGTCAGTTGGTAGCGATCGACACTGAGGGTCTGCGCCGCCAGCGTGAGTGCTTCTTCGAGATTCTTTCCTTCGAATTGCTGAGCCATGTTTTTGGTCCTTGTCGCCTCAGACGGTCTACGTCTCTGCCGGCTGATCCTTCCAGAACTTGTTCATGATCAACTGCTGCAGGATGGTAAGGACATTCTGCATCAGGTAGTAGAGCACCACGCCGGAAGGCAGCTCCTTGAAGATCCACCCCATGACCAGCGGCATGATGTAGAACATGCGCTTCTGCATGGCATCACCAGTGGTCGGGGTCATGGCCTGCTGGATGAACATGGTGATCATCATCAGCAAGGGAGTGATGTAGTACGGATCTTTCGCGGACAGGTCGTGAATCCACAGAATGAACGGCGCGTGACGCAGCTCGATCGCGTGCGAGAGCAGATTGTAAAAGCCCCAGAGAATCGGTACCTGCAGTGCGAACGGGAGACAGCCTCCGGCAGGATTGATCCCTTCCTGCTGGTAGAGCTTCATCATGTCCGCGTTCATCTTCTGCCGCTGGTCGGGGTCGGTCTTGGCCTTCTTGTAGCGCGCCTTGATGGCCTCCATCTTCGGCTGCATCTTCTGCATCTTCTTCATCGACACGATCCACTTGTGCTGCAGCGGATAGAGCACGATCTTGATGAGAATGGTCAGCACGATGATGGCGAATCCGTAGTTGTGCGTGTACTTGTTGATCGCGGTGAGCCCGACCAGCAGGAAGCGCGCGATGATGCCGAACATCCCGAACTGGAGAGTCTTTTCCAAGCCGTACTGGTCGAGGGTGTACGTCTCCTTCGGACCGAAGAAGGCCGACCCGGCGAGCTGACCGTCGGGTCCCGCGTTGACGGCGGCGTACAGCTCGCGACGAAGGTCATTCTTCGCGCCGGCCGGAACATCGATCGCGTGAATCACGCCTACCGACGGCTTATCCGGGCGGAGAACCGAGAGGAAATAGTTGTCTTCGATGCCGACGTACTGCACGGTTCCCAGCAGGCTGGTCTTGTCGGCCTTCTCGCGCGCCACGACCTTCAAGCTGTCGTCGCGCTGCACCACACCATTTCCGGTGATGATGAACTGGCTGTCCTTCTCTTCGCGCTCCAGCGTTCGGATGCCAGGGCCGATGGCGATGCGGTAGGCCGTCGAGGGACTGACGGCGACCTCGTAGTGAAAAAGGTACTGGCTCGAAATCCGGAACGTCTTGGTCACCGAGAGCGAACCGTCGGAGAATCGGTACTCCAGAATGCGAGTGCCGCTCTCGGTCCGATCGTTCACTTGATAAAGAGCGCTGTTCGCCTTGCGCGATACGTTTGCGTCGCTCGACTCGATGGCGAACGGAAAGTCGGTTCGTCCTGCATCGCGTGCCTTGACCAATTCGACCTGGCTGCCGTCTTTTGCCTGGTAGTTCTTGAGCTGGAACGAGACCAGCGTGGCTCCGCGGTTGGAAAAGCGGGCCACGAAGTTGGGCGCGTCCACGATCGACTCGGTCAACTGCGAGCCGCCCACGGGGACCGCGGCGATCGGGGCTGCGCCTGGAGGCTGCGCCTGGCCGAGGGGGGTTGCTGCGGCGGTGGCAGTCGTCGACGTGCTTGCCGCTGCCGTGGGGGCGGGGCGGGGCGGGGTCGTCTCCGGAACCAGCGTGGACGCCGCGGGCACGGGCCGCTTCATCAGGTCGGGGAAGAGCCTGGGAGCCACCGCGGCCCAAAGCCAAAGCAGTCCGATGGAGATCAGAACGGCGGAGAAAATTCGTTTTTCCATTTCAAGGGACGGGGTCCCAGCCTCCAGGGTTCAGCGGGTGGCAGCGGACGAGCCGGCGAATACCCAGCCATACCCCTCGCGCGGCCCCATATTTTTCAATCGATTGCATCGTGTAAATCGAGCAGGTCGGCTCGAAGCGGCACATCGGTGGCAGGATCGGTGAGATCGCCTTCTTGTAAAAATGCAGCAACGCCAGAAGAGGGGTCCGCATCGCTCATCGGCTCTTGCCGTCGGGAGCGCCCGCGCGCTGAAGTGCGCGCTGAAGATCGACACTGTAATCCACATAGGAAGCGTCCGCGGCGGCTGGTTTGACGTTGACCACGTAATCGAAATGACGCGCGTCCAACCCCAGCGGTTCGCGCTGACGTCGATAGGTTTCCCGAGTCCAGCGCTTGAGTCGATTGCGGACCACCGCGCCGCCGAGCTTCTTCGTCGCGGTCACGCCAAGGCGTGAGTGCGCGAGGTCGTTGTCCGAGAAGAAGACCACGCAGTATCGGGAAAACATCTTCCGGCCCGCCTCATAGACATGCAGAAACTCGCGACGTTTCGCGAGCCTCTTACTTTTGGGCAGGGCCTGCGAAGGCAGATCCACTGATTGCTTCTGCGGGCGCGGGGCCGCGCCAGTCCGCCGTTCCAGCCCGATCACTGCTGCTCGCACCGGGCACTATCACAGCCGTCCAGCAGCGGACGCTTCTCTCTGGCTGCGACAGGAACGCTTGAGGGGGACAGGCTAGACGGCGAGGCGCTTGCGGCCTTTGCGGCGGCGCCGCGACAGCACTGCCTGACCATCCTTAGTCCGCATCCGGACCAGGAAGCCGTGCGTGCGTTTGCGACGGCGGTTGTTTGGCTGAAATGTACGCTTCATGTTGAGTGAACCCTCTGAAAGGAAAGCGGTGAGTGTAGCGCGGTCCGGTACCGAGACAAATCGAACCGCAAGCGACGGGCCTCAACGTGAGCCCCAGGTGACCTATTCCATGGGCAGGCAAGCTCTGCGTGTGTCCTTCTTTCCGTCGCTGGAGCTGCTCATTTCTTACTCCGCCAGCTACCTTGGGAGTGGCGTTTCCCTGTGCTAGACTCCCGCTCCCGTTTTCCGTCCGCGATTTCCACAGATGTGGAAAAGTTGTGGATTTTCAGAAGGATAGGCCGTTCCCGCCCGATGAATCTCTGGAAACAAGTGCTCGACCGTCTGGAGGAGTCCATCGACCGGACGGAGTACGAGAACTGGTTTGTGCCCACCCGCTTTCTTGCGCAGAAAGGGGACACCATTGACGTGGGCGTTCCCTCCCAGCGGTTCATCGACACCATCCGCGATCGATACGCCTCCCAGATTCGCTCGATCCTCGACGAGCTGTCCACCGATCGGCTGAACCTCCACCTCATCGCGGAGCGCCAGGAACCAGGGGCCGAAAGCACACCGCAGCTCCTGCCCCCAGCCGCTGAGCTCCCCTCTTCAATCTTCAACCCCCGCTACCGCTTCGAAACGTTTGTGGTCGGAAAATCCAACGAGCTAGCCTTCGCCGCATCGAAGTCGATCTCCGAGAATCCCAGCGGCTCGTTCAATCCTCTCTTCATCTACGGAGGGGCCGGCCTCGGCAAGACGCATCTCATTCAGGCGATCGGTCAGGAGATCCGCAGTAAAGGACGCCGTCTGAAGGTGGTCTACATGTCGGCCGACTCGTTCGTCACTGAGTTGATCACCTCGATCCGCTACGACCGCATGCAGCAGTTTCGTGATCGTTATCGGTCAGTCGACGCGTTGCTGCTCGATGACATCCAGTTTCTGGCGGGCAAGGAACGGACGCAGGAAGAGTTCTTCCACACCTTCAACGCGCTGTACGAAGCGCAGAAGCAGATCGTGTTCACGTCGGACGCGCCGCCCAAAGACATTCCCACGCTCGAGGAACGGCTCCGCTCCCGTTTCGAATGGGGGCTGATCGCGGATATTCAGCCGCCGGACCTGGAAACGAAAGTCGCCATCCTCCGAAAGAAAGCGGAAGAGAAGAAGCTCGACCTGCCCCATGAGGTCGCGCTGTTCATCGCCGAGCGGGTTCGATCGAACATCCGCGAACTGGAAGGACACCTCAATCGCGTCACCGCGTTTGCTTCCCTCACCGGCAATCGCGTGTCCATCGACCTGGCGAAGGAAGCGCTCAAGGATCTGCTGTCGAAAGACAACAAGCCGATCACATCGACGGAGATCCAGAAGGTGGTGGCAGCGCACTACGGCATCAAGGTCTCCGATCTGAAATCGAAATCCAATTCGCGGCCCATCGCCTACCCGCGCCAGGTGGCCATGTACATCTGCAAGCAGCTCACCGATCTGTCCTATCCGGAAATCGGCAAGCAGTTCAACAACAAGCACCACTCCACGGTCATGTACTCGGTGGAGAAGATCGAGCAGCTGATGCAGGACGACCAGCAGGTCGCGCGCACGATTGAGATGTTGACCAAGCAGTTCCGCTGAGCCTGCGGAAAGGTCCTACGAAAAGCTGTGGAAGGTTCGACCCTCGATCTTCGTGCACCAGGAGCCTGCGGAAATCGCCTGCGTTTTCCGGCGCTTTTCCTCGACGAAACCCGCAGGTTCGCATGAGTGAGAACTGCTATACTTTCGAAACCTTTGCAGCCAATCCCGTGTTTTTCCTCACGCACCCACTACCACTACTACTAAAAAGAAATACTCTGTTTTAAGGAAGAGGCGTATGGAGCTCACTGTCGCGAAATCCGATCTCCAGAAAGAGCTCCAGCTCTGTCAGGGGGTCGTGGAAAAACGTTCGACCATTCCCATCCTTTCGAACGTCCTTCTGAAGGCTGCCGACGGCCGGCTTCAGATCGCGGCCACCGATCTCGACGTCACCATCCTCAGCTCCTGTCCGGCGAAGATCACCACGCCCGGCGGCGTCACCATCGAGGCAAAACGACTTTTCGATGTGGTTCGTTCTCTTCCCGATGACGACGTGCACATCGCCATGCAGGAAAACAACTCGATGCTCATCGAGTCGGGCACCGCGAAATTCCGGTTGCTCGGGTTGCCGGCCGAGGACTACCCGACCCTTCCGACCGTCAACTCCAGCGACGCGTACATCCTGCCCCTGGCGGAATTGAAGACCATGGTGGGCAAGGTCAAGTTCGCCATCACGCATGAAGAAACCCGCTTTCAGCTCAACGGAGCGCTGCTGAAGATTCAGCCCTCAAAGATGGAGATGGTGGCCACCGACGGGCATCGCATGGCCCTCATCAATTTCCCGCAGGGCAACGGAAAGTCGAAGGCTGCCGAGTTGACCATCCTGATTCCGAGGAAGGCGCTGGAGGAGATCCTGCGGCTGGAGTCAGGCGAAGACGGAGTGGTGCGTTTTGGCGTGTCCGAGAACCACCTCTTCTTCGAAGCGGGAGAGCGGCGCCTGCTGGCCCGCATGATCGACGTGAACTTCCCGAACTACATGGAAGTCATCGCCCGCGACAATGACCGGCATGTCATGGTCGACCGCGAGCGTCTCCTGGCGACGATCCGGCGCATCTCGCTGGTGGCGAACGAACGGACGCGCGCCGTCCGTTTCGACTTTGCGCCGGGGAAGCTCACCGTTTCCTCCACGAATCCGGAACTCGGGGATGCTCGGGAAACGGTTCCCATCGATTACGCCGGCAACCCCTTCTTCGTGGGACTGAACGCTGCCTACGTCACCGACTTTCTGAGCGCGGTGGATACGCCGAGCGTGGCCCTCGATCTGAAGGATGAAAACAGCCAGTGCATCGGCCGCCCGTCGAAGAACGACGATGACCTGCCCTACGAGTACCTCTACGTCGTCATGCCCATGCGGCTGGCCTGAGGGAGCGCCCTCGGCGGTGCGGATCAGTCCCCGGGCCACTGCCGGTTTCAGGTCCACAGTCCCATCATGATCCTGCGATCTCTCACCGCTCAGGATTTTCGCAATCTCGACCAGACGGAGATTCCCTTTCATCCCCAGGCGAACCTGATCGTGGGCCAGAACGGGCAGGGCAAGACCAACCTGCTGGAGGCCGTTTACTTTCTGGCCACCACGAAGTCGTTTCGGACTTCGAGGATCGGTAGCCTGTTCCGCTTCGGC
Organism: Thermoanaerobaculia bacterium; assembly: GCA_039919215.1. Classification (GTDB taxonomy): domain Bacteria; phylum Acidobacteriota; class Thermoanaerobaculia; order Gp7-AA8; family Gp7-AA8; genus JBDSGC01. Next base: position 19,008 of record JBDSGC010000105.1, read on the forward strand.
GCGACCAGCGTCTTTGCCTCCGGCACCCTCCAACGATTCGGTGTGGAGAAGACGCTTTCGATCGGACTGGAAGGAGGCGAATCGCGACGACGTGCGCTTCTGGTGAATGGCCAGCGGGTCTCTCTCTCCTCGTACGTCAACACGATGAGCGTCTTCGCCTACTCAGCGGCAAGACTGGAGATCCTGCGCGGATCTCCTGACGAGCGGCGCCGATTCCTCGATCGAGGAATCGCCAGCGTGGATCATGGATATCTGGATCGGGTGACCCGGTATGCGCGCGTGCTCAAGCAGCGCAACGCGTTGCTGCAGAGTGGCCACGCCAGCCGATCCGCGCTCGACGCCTGGGATGAGGAGTTCGTGCAGGCGGCGACGGCGCTGCAGGAGGCCCGCGCGGTCTACACGGTCGACCTGTTCGACTCCTTCCGGGCCATCGTCCAGGAGCATCGCTATCGGGTGCCCAACGTGCGGATGGACTATCGCCCCTCGTCCGTTGTCGAGCTGCGCAGCTTGCGACCGCAGGAATTGCGCGCGCGGGTCTCTCTGGCTGGTCCTCAGCGGGACCTGCTGGAGTTCACGGTCGACGGCCGGCCCGTTTCGGAGGTGCTTTCCGGCGGTGAGCAGAAGATGATCGTGCTGTTTCTGAAGTTCGCAAAACTCGCCCTGTTTCGACGTCGTTACGACGAGCCAGCGTTGTTTCTGCTCGACGACATCGACGCCGAATTGGACCTCGAGATTCTGGAGACTCTGCTCTCTCGTCTACCACCGGCCACGCAGGTTTTTGCGACCTCGGCGAAGGATCGATTTCTGCGCACGCTGGAAGCAGGACCTCACCGGCGCTTAATGGTTGAAAATGGGCGAGTTACGTTGGCCGGCAATTCCTGAGAAAAGCCTCCGGAAACAGGCAATTCCGCGGTACAATTTGGCGTTCCACTTGACGGCGACACCCTCGAAATTCCGGCTCGTTGCGAAACGCGCCGCCCTGCCGAGCAAATAACCCAAAAGAAGCGCCGAGGAAGCACATCCGGATGGCTGAAAACTACACCGCAGAAGACATCAAAGTCCTCAGAGGACTCGACGCCGTGCGCAAGCGCCCCGGCATGTACATCGGCGACACCGATGACATCACCGGGCTGCATCACATGGTTTACGAAGTGGTCGACAACGCGATCGACGAAGCGCTGGCGGGCTATGCCGACCGGGTTTCTGTGGTGGTGCATTCCGACAACTCGGTGACTGTGGAAGACAACGGCCGCGGCATCCCCGTGGACATGCACAAGGAAGAGGGTCGCTCGGCCGCCGAAGTGATCATGACCGAGCTCCACGCCGGCGGAAAATTCGACAACAACTCGTACAAAGTGTCCGGTGGACTCCATGGCGTCGGGGTGTCCGTGGTCAACTTTCTCTCCGAGTGGCTGGAGCTGGAGATTCATCGCGACGGACATGTGTGGCGCCAGCGCTACGAGCGCGGTGTTCCGAAGCACAGCATCGTCAAGGGCGAGAAAACGCAGAGGTTGGGCACCAAGGTCAGCTTTCTGGCCGACACCCAGATTTTCTCGATCACCGAGATGAATTTCGAGACCCTCTCGCAGCGGCTGCGCGAGCTCGCCTTCCTGAACAGTGGAGTGCTGATCGAGATCCGCGACGAGCGCTCAGAGAAAAAGCACGAGTTCCGCTACGAGGGCGGGATCGTCTCCTTCGTCAAAGACATCAACAAGGCGAAGACGCCGCTGCACGACGAGCCGATCTTCATCCGCGACGAAAAAGACGGGGAAGGGGTGGAGATCGCCCTGCAGTGGAACGAAGGCTACAGCGAGAACATCTTCTGCTTCACCAACACCATCAAGAATCTCGATGGCGGAACGCATCTGATCGGCTTCAAGGCTGCTCTGACCCGCACCATGAACAAGTACATTGAAGAGTCAGGCATCCTGCAGAAGCTCAAGATTTCGATCGAGGGCGACGACATCCGCGAAGGGCTGGCCGCCATCGTCTCGGTCAAGGTTCGCGATCCGAAATTCTCCTCCCAGACCAAGGACAAGCTCGTTTCCTCGCACGTCAAAACGTGGGTGGAGCAAGTGGTCGGCGAGCGCCTCGGCGAGTTCCTGGAAGAAAACCCGCGTGAAGTCCGTCGCATCGTCGACAAGGTCATCGAGGCTGCTCGTGCACGCGAAGCGGCTCGAAAAGCCCGCGACCTGACCCGTCGCAAGGGCGCGCTGGACTCTGCGTCACTCCCCGGAAAACTGGCGGACTGTCAGGAGCGCGATCCCCGGTTCTGTGAGATCTACTTCGTCGAGGGCGACTCGGCAGGAGGGTCGGCCAAGCAGGGACGGGACCGGCGCTTCCAGGCCATCCTTCCGCTGAAAGGCAAGATCCTGAACGTCGAGCGGGCCAGGCTGGACAAGATGCTTTCCTCGGAAGAAATCCGGCTGATGATCACCGCCCTGGGAACCGGCATCGGCGCGGGCGATTTCAACATCGGCAAGCTCCGCTACCACCGCATCATCATCATGACGGACGCCGATGTGGACGGGTCCCATATCCGCACACTGATCCTGACATTCTTCTTCCGCTACATGCGGGAGGTGATCGAGCGGGGCCATCTGTTCATCGCCCAGCCGCCACTGTTCAAAGTGTCGCAGGGAAAGAAGGACAGCTACGTGAAAGATGAGCTGGAGCTTTCCCGATTCCTGCTGGCCCGCGTTTCCGAGAACATCGAGATCTCCACCAGCGCCGGCACCGCGGTCCGCAGCGATGCTCTGGTCGGCATGGTGCAACGGATGGAGGAGTACCGAGGCCACGGTCGCAAGCTGCAGTCGCGCGGAGTTCCCCGGGAAGCCATCGATCTTCTGTTCAAGGAAGGCTTCAACGATCGCGCCGCCCTGGCGGACAGGGAACGTCTGGATGCCCTGGTGGAAGCGCTGCAGCAGGATGGTTTCGAGCACGTGCGCCACATGACCGATGAAATCACCGAGACGCCGAAACTGCAGTTCCAGGTCGGGAACAATGGCAACGGTCGCAAGATCACCATCGACAGCGAGTTTCTGTCTCAGTACGACTTCCGGCAGATGGCAAAGGCCCAGGAGCAACTGGCGCTGGTCGGCCTGGCGCCCTACACCCTCCGCCATGGCGACGACGCAACGGTTTTCGGCTCCATCGACGAACTGGTCGATCGGATCTACGAGCTGGCCAAGAAGGGGCTGGCCATCAGCCGCTACAAAGGCCTGGGCGAAATGAATCCCGAGCAGCTCTGGGAAACCACCATGAATCCTGAAACACGTCGCCTGCTTCAGGTCACCATCGAAGATGCCATCGGTGCCGACGCGCTGTTCACGGTGCTGATGGGCGATCTGGTCGAACCACGACGGCAGTTCATTCAGGACAACGCTCTGGAAGTGAAGAATCTGG
>JBDSGC010000106.1:0-3370 GCA_039919215.1 Thermoanaerobaculia bacterium
CCGCATGGCCCGGCGCACCGCTTCCAGGTCCGCCATGAGGACATAGTCGTAGGTCAGACCCCACCGCGGAAAGAAGTCGTCCGCCAGCGTCCGGATCGCGTAGTAGCCGTCCTCGGGAAGCACAACGTGGGAGCCGGACGGAAGCGACTGGAAAAGGGCGCTGACTGCAGCCATGCCCGACCCGAAGGCCAGCGCGGCTTCTGCAGAGTCGATGGCGGCCAGCGTTTCCTCCAACCGGTCCTGAGTCGGATTGGCGTCACGAACGTAGCTGTAGCCGTGAGCTGGCTGGCCGTCCGCAGCGCTCCGTTGAAACGTCGTGGACAGATGGAGCGGGGGGGCGATGGCGCCCGTCGATTCGTCAGGTTCGGCGGCGGTATGGATGGCTCTGGTCTCAAAGTGCATGCCTTCAGGATAGACTTCCCCCAATCGTCATGCCCACTCTCGCCCACCGTCCAGCCCGGCGACTTCCCCTGGTCCTCATCGTGGACGATGACGAAGGCGTCGGCGCGTACGTTCAGTCTGCGCTGCGCAAAGAGAGGTTCCGCACCATCTGGGCGCCAACGGTCGAAGAAGCGCTGCGGCTGATCGATGAAGAGCCGCCGGATCTGGCCCTCCTCGATATCGGCCTGCGGAACACCGGCAGCGGCCTGGATGTGCTGGCCCGGCTGCGCGACAGCTCCCACACCGAACACATCCCCATCGTGATGCTGACCGGTTCGTCAGACACCATCGACCGCAAGCGATCCCTGGAGATGGGTGCCGACCGCTATCTGATCAAGCCGGTGCGACCGGAGACGCTTCGTCGGGTGGTCACCGAAATGCTTTCCGCACACGACGACGTGTGGTGGAGTCTGACGCTGCAGGATCATCAGGTCGATCGTCTGCGGGAGTTGTTTTTCGACGAGACCACCGATCTGCCCACACTGGCCCTGGTGGTCGAAGACCTCCGCAAGATCATCGAGGGTGGCGAGCGCCTCCAGGTCTTCTGCCTGGAGATTGAGCCGCTGTTCCGTTTTGGAGCGCGCGATCACTGGGATAGTTTCGACGCGTTGCGCAAGGAGTTCGTGCGCGGATTGCGCGTTCTGGTAGCCCCCCTCCTCGGAAATGATGCGGTCATCGCCACGAGCCATGCCGGCGGAAACGATTTCTATTGCTTCGCCCGCACCACGGAATCCCTCGAGGCGCAGGTACAGATGGCCAGCGAGCTGGAGCGTTATGCGCGGAACGGGTTGAAGTCCCTCCATGTCGATGAATCGATCCTCGAGGAGATCGCTGTTTTTGCGGGCGGGGCGATCACAGAACCGCCTTCCGGCTCAGCGCCCCGGGTTCTCTACAACGCCGTGCGCGAGGCGAAGGACAGCGCCGAAAAACGGGAAATCCGCTATCTCCACGGGATGCGGGAGCGACTGACACGCGCCATTCGCGAGAGCTCCATCACTACCGTGTTCCAACCGATCATCGACCTCAGGAAGGGCACTGTGGTCGGATACGAGGCGCTGTCCCGCGGTCCGGCGGGAAGCCCCATCGAGAATCCGGAAGTCCTCTTCGAGCTGGCCCGCGACTTCAATCTGGTCTGGGAGCTGGAGAGTCTCTGCATCGAAAACATCCGCCCCTTTCTCAACGAGTTGTGCTCCCACGGCTGTCTCTTCTTCAATCTCGAGTCGCAGTTCATCCAGCAGCTGCAGCTGCGAGGCACCAGCGTCTTCGACTCTTTCTTCGAGTGCCACCAGAACGTGGTCATCGAGGTCACGGAGCGAAGCGCCATCCGCGACTACCGCACCTTCCGGCGCACGCTGCACGATCTCAAGGGCATGGGTTTCAAGATCGCCATCGACGATTGTGGCTCCGGGTACGCCAGCCTGGAAGCGGTGGCGGAACTGCAGCCCGATTACCTCAAAGTGGGACACTCGCTCTTTCACGGCGTGGAGCGCGATCCCATTCGCAGGCGCCTGATCGATCTGGTGGCGCGTTGTGCCGACAGCATCGGAGCGAAGACCATCGCCGAGGCCATCGAGACCGAGGAGCAGTTGGAGATCTGTCGCTCGCTGGACATTGCGGAGGGCCAGGGATTTCTGTTCGCTCGCCCTGCGCCGTGGGAGCAGATCCGGGATTGGAAGCCCTCAATGACCGACCGACTGGCCGGTTGACCGGCTACCCGACTCTCTTCCAGCGCACTCGCGCCGGTATCATTGATGGCGCGCAATTTGTAACTCTGAATCCATCGAAAGCTGATGCCCCGCATCCAACGACGCCGCAGTGATTCCGAAAGCTCGCCCGCGGCGCTTCACGCGATGGTGGTAGACGACGACCCGAATGATCGCGCCCTGATCGCGACACTCCTCCGTCGCATCGACTTCCAGGTCACCGAGGCGAACAGCGGTCCGGATGCTCTCACCAGGATGGAGGGCCGTCCCATCGACCTCATGATCATCGACTCCGAGATGCCGGGCATGAGCGGGATCGAGGTCATCGCCGAAGTTCGCGCTCACCGGAACGGCGGTGACCTCTATGCCGTCATGCTCACCGGAAGAGACGACCTCGAGCTGAAGATCAAGGCCCTCCAAATGGGATTTGATGACTTCCTGCAGAAGGCCACATCGGACGAAGAAATCGTGGCCAGACTGGGAGCGACCCGGCGCCTGGTGCTTCGCCAGCGCCGTCTGGATTCGGCGGTGCGGGAGCTCTACGGGCTGGCCACGAGGGACGAACTGACCGGACTCTTCAATCGACGCTATTTCTTCGCGGAAACCGAGCGTCTGCTCGCCGACCAGAATGTCGTCCACCTGGTGCTGTTCGACCTCGATGAGTTCAAAAGCGTCAACGATACGTTCGGTCATCTGGCCGGCGATCGGATTCTTCGCGATATCGGCGACCTCTTCCTGCACACCTCACGACAGACCGACACCTTCGCCCGTTACGGTGGAGACGAATTCGTCCTACTCGTCCGGGGGACGACGATCGAGGAGGTGGAGGGGCTGGCCGCTCGTGTCGCCAACGAGGTGCGCGCTCTGGAGTGGCGTTTCAATCAAGAGCCTCGTCACATAGAAGTGAGCACCGGCATCGCCACCTCCTCTCTTCTGCCAGAACCGACGGTGGCCAGGCTGCTCAACGTCGCAGACCGCGATCTCTACAAGAACAAATGGGTCCGCGCTCACCCCTCACTCGATCCCTCTCTTTACGAGTATCCAGCGAGCAGGGAGAGCAGCATTTCGGATGTTGTCGAATTTCCCACAGCCTCCTCGGACGAGCAGTCCAAGAAAGGTTAGGCCGGCACGGCCGGCGGCGCTGGTTGCCCAAGGCTCTGCCAAGATCACGCTCCAAGACGTTCTGCCGCGCAGGCTCCTAGCCCCCATTGAGTGAGCGGCTGACG
>JBDSGC010000107.1:0-3116 GCA_039919215.1 Thermoanaerobaculia bacterium
GTGGGGGGGATGGGTGAGGTGTACAAGGTGCTGCACCTCCACCTGAACTCGATCCGCGTCATCAAACTGATGCGCGCTGCCATCGAAAGCGACCCCGGCGCACACGAGCGGTTCCTCCGCGAAGCGCAGCTGGCCACTCGCATCCAGAGCCCTCACGTCGCTGCCCTCTACGATTTCTCGACCCTCGGCGATGACGCCCGGTACATGGTGTGGGAGTACATCGAAGGCATCAACCTGCACGAGCTGATTCAGGCGCGCGGCCCCCTTTCGCCGCGGTACGCCGCGACGCTGGCCATCCAGGCGCTCCACGGCCTGGACGCCATCCATCGCGCCGGGATCATCCACCGCGACGTCAGCCCCGAGAACATCATGATCGCCCGCGAGGCGGAGGGGGACGAGCGCGTCAAGATCATCGACCTCGGCATCGCCAAGCAGGGTGGCGAGGAAGGCGACAACAAGACCAAGACCGGCATGTTTGTCGGCAAGTGGAAGTACTGCTCGCCCGAACACCTGGGGATGCTCGGCGAGGGAGAGCGGATCGACGGGCGTGCCGACCTCTATTCGTTCGGAATCGTGCTGTACGAGATGATGACCGGCGTTCCCCCGTTTCAGGCAGACACCCCACACGCGTTCCTGGTGCTTCACGCAAACGAGCGCCCCCGCGCACTGCGCGAGGTCAATTCCTCGGTGACCCCATCGCCGGAGCTGGAAGCGATCATCTTCCGGGCGCTGGAGAAGGATCGGGCCAAGCGCTTCCCGACCGCGCGAGAGTTCGCTCGAGCCCTCGAGGCGCTGCTGCCGTCGCTCGACGATCGGGCCGGTGCGCCGCCTCCACTTCCGCTGCACGCGGCGGTCACCGAAGACCCCACCCGCGTTACTCCGGCGGATGTGTTGACCGTCAACTCCGATCCCGGCGTCACCATGGCCACGCTCGACCTGAACTCGCAGGCCACTACGGTGCAGACGATGGGTGCCCAGTCCGTGCTGGCCCGTGTCGAACACGTCGAGCAGGAAGTGGCGCGGGAGGAGAAGCCCCGGCGTTCGCGGACCGGCCTGATGGCGGCGGTTGCAGCGGTGCTGGTCATCGGCGGCGTGGTTTCCACGATTGTGTTGCGCAAGCCAGCGCCTTCCGCCACCACGACCGCGATGACAGGGGCGGCTCCGGTGAGCACGGGGACTGGATCGGGGCGGATCGGAGTCAACGCCTATCCATGGGCGGAGGTGCGCAGCATCCGGAACGTGGGTGATGGGCGAGTGGTGACGATGGACTCGCCCGCGGTCACGCCGACGCCGCTGGATCTCGCGCCCGGTCGCTACGAGATCACGCTGTCGAACCCCGCATTCAAGTTGCCGATCACCAGGACCGTGGATATCCGATCGGGTGAAGAGCAGATGCTCACAGTCGAGTTCGCAGACCCCTCTACCGCCAGGCTGCCGGCACTGGGAGGAAACGCTCAGTGAGACGCTGGGCGAGAGCGGTGATGGTCCTCGTGGTTGCCGCTGCAGTGGCGTTGCCTCTCTCCGCCGCGGAGCGCTGGTGGGAGAGCTACAACCGAGGTGTGGCCGCTGTCCGTGCAAAAAACTATGAAGCGGGGGCCGATGCGCTGCAGCGGGCGGTGGCCGAAATGCCAGTGGAGAACGGCGCCGCGCGCGCCAGGAACGAGATCATTACGTACGTGCCGCACTTCTGGCTGGGCATCGCACGTTTCAATCTTGGTGATGTCGATGGAGCGCTGCGGGAATGGAAGACCTCAGAAGACCAGGGAGTCGTGCAGAGCACGCCCTACTTCTCCCAGCTCCGCGACTGGGAGGCCCGCGCGCGATCGGAGAAGCAGCGGCGATCAGAGACGGCGGCAGGAGACAGCAAGCGGGAGGCGAACGCCGCTGTGGGCCGCGCGGTCTCCGCGCAGATGGATGCTGTTGCGGCAGGCGCGGATCGCAGCGATGGCTATCGCGCTGCGCAGCGGAAGCTGCAGGAGGCCATGTCCGCGAATGCCAAGGGCGGCACAGAGATCCGTGCCTTCCAGAAGGTTGCCGAACTGGCAACGCAGTCGCGGGATCTGTTCGTCAACGCCGCGGAGGACGCGAAAAAGCAGCGTGCATCGAGAGCTCCGGCTGTGGCTCGCCAGAATCCACCGATCGCGCAGCCAGCCGCGGCTCCCCCGGTCTCGGCTCAGGTGGTCGCGACGAAGGTGCAGCCTCCTCCCGTTCCGCCTGCTGCCGCGACGCAGCCAGCCGGCACCGCCCAGCCGGCGCCTCCGATCGCAGCCGTGGAGAGCGAGGAGCTGGTCAGCGCGCGGATGGCGTTGCAGCAGTACCGGAGGCATCTGATCGAACTGCATCGGCCGACCGATGACGTGACGAGATGGGAGCGCGCTCTGACCTCTCACGCCGGCGGGAAGGCGATTCGTGACGTGCTGGAGAAGGTCGCTCTCAAGGAGCGGGAACTGGCTCGCGTCTCGAAGTCCCTTGAGGTGACCTCCTCCCGTCTCGATGGCCAGGGAAGAGATCAGCTCCAGTCAGCCTATCGCGCCTTCGCAGCGGGTGATTTTGCCGGTTCGGAAAAGCAGTTCTCCCGGATCCTGGCAACGAGCGAAAACGCCGAAGCCTACCTGCTGCGGGGATGTGCGCGCTACACGCACGCGATGCTGTCGCGTGAGCGGGATACGCTGCTGGCCGGAGCGGCAAACGACTTCCGCGCCGCGCTCAAACTCAATCGGGCCCTGAGGCTCGAGCGATCGTCATTCTCGCCCAAGCTGATCGCCTACTTTGAGCAGCTGCGGAAATCTTCGTAGGCCGGCACGGCCGGCGGCGCTGGTTGCTCAAGGCTCCGCCATGATCACGCCCCAAGACTCCCCGCCGTGCCGGCCTGGCGAACGGCGCGTCGTGTGACCTCAATGAACACTCCCTGTTGTGCTCCCTCTACCCGCCGCAGCGGGGAGAGGGTCCGCGAAGCGGGGGTGAGGGGTCTCTGCTTGAGTCACGGAGAGACCCCCTCATCCGCCTTCGGCACCTTCTCCCCGTGCGCGGGGAGAAGGACACACGGAATTGGAGTTCTCGCAGCTCCATGAACACGGCGGAGACGGCGAAGGAAGCTGCATCGACCCAACTGGCGC
>JBDSGC010000108.1:0-9850 GCA_039919215.1 Thermoanaerobaculia bacterium
CCTGCGGATGAACGAGCAGGATCTCATCGACCCGCTCCTTCATCGTAATGATCACGGCACTGGTCAGGCCGTCCAGATCCCCGCGGGTCACCAGGCGCATGAGCGCTTTTTACGCCCGCAGGCCCTGACTGCGCAAGGGGCGCAAGGCCTACGGGGACGTGTTCGTGACGTCCCTCCGTTCGAAACCGCACCGACCCGGCCTTCTCCGTCCTCGAATGCGGGACATCCTCTCCTCTCCCGACAATCTCCCGATTGCCGTAAGCTAGCGGACACATGAATGCCGAACGCGCGCGCCTCACGGGCGATGCGCAGCAAGTTGCCCTGTGGCGCTACTGGGGGCCCTACCTCGCCGACCGCGCCTGGGGAACGGTGCGGGAGGACTACAGCGAGAATGGCGACGCATGGGCCTACCTCCCCCACGATCTGGCGCGATCGAAGGCATTTCGCTGGGGTGAGGACGGCATCGGCGGATTCTGCGACCGATACCAGATCCTCTGCTGGTCGATGGCGTTCTGGAACGAGCAGGACCCCATCCTCAAAGAGCGCCTCTTCGGGCTGGTGCCATCGGAAGGCAACCACGGCGAGGATGTGAAGGAGTGCTATTTCTACCTCGATGCGCTGCCCAGTCATGCCTACCAGCGGATGCTCTACAAGTATCCGCAGCGGGCCTTTCCGTACCAGCAGCTCATCGACGAGAACCGCCGGCGTGACTCCCGCCAGCCGGAGTTCGAGCTCATCGACACCGGCGTGTTCGACGAAAGCCGTTACTTCGACATCGAGATCGAGGTGGCCAAGGACGATGCGGACACGGTGGTCTTTCGCGTTACCGCCACCAATCGCGGCCCCGAAGCCGCGCCGCTGCATCTCATCCCCCACCTGTGGTTCCGCAACCCCTGGTCGTGGTCGGGTACTCCCACGCAACCTCCGTCGATCGTGGAGACCTCCCTGAACGGGCGTCGCGCGCTGCTGGCTGACGACGGAGCCGCGCCGCCTCTGGCCGGGCTGCTCCAGGAGACGCGGCTGGGTGCGCGGATCCTCGAGCTGCCCGAAGGCTGCGAGCTGCTGTTCACCGACAACGAGACCAACGGGCCGCGCGTGTTCGGCCCGTCCGCCTCTTCCCGCAGCCCGTGGGTGAAGGACGCCTTCCATCGCCGCATCGTGAACGACGAGAGGGAGGCGGTGAATCCTCAATCGACCGGCACCCGTTCCGCCGGGTGGATGCGCGTGGTGATCGAGCCGGGCCAGTCGCACGTCATGCGCATGCAGCTGCGACCACGGACCGACGACTCCTCCGTCGCCAGCGACGCCGCGATCGACGACTTGTTTGCGCTGCGCCGGAAGGAGGCCGATGAGTTCTACGCCTCCATTCACCCGAAGCGCGCCTCACCGGAGGAGCGCAACGTGCAGCGCCAATCGTTCGCCGGATTGCTGTGGTCGAAACAGAGCTATCTGTACGACGTCGATGTCTGGCTGGAGGGCGACAATCCCTCTTCCCCGCCACCCGCCGGGCGGGAGCTCGGCCGCAACCGTCGCTGGCGCCACCTCAACTCCATGCGCATCCTGTCGATGCCGGACACCTGGGAGTATCCATGGTTCGCGGCCTGGGATCTGGCGTTCCACGCAGTCGTCTTCGCACTGATCGACGCCGACTTCGCCAAGGAGCAGCTGTGGCTGATGCTGTTCGAGCAGTTCCAGCACCCCAACGGCCAGATCCCCGCGTATGAGTGGGAGTTCTCCGATCTCAATCCGCCCGTGCACGCCTGGGCCGTCTGGCGCGTCTACAACATGGACCGCATCCGCAACGGCAAGGCCGACCGTGACTTTCTGGAAAAGTGCTTCCACAAACTGATGCTGAACTTCACCTGGTGGGTGAACAAGGTCGACCGCGAAGGCAACAATGTTTTCGAAGGCGGCTTTCTCGGCCTGGACAACATCACCGTCTGCGACCGCAGCGAGGGCTTCCCCGATGGCGCCACTCTGGAGCAGAGCGACGCCACCGGATGGATGGGGATGTTCTGCCTGGTGATGATGCGGATGTCCCTGGAGCTCTCACAGAAGAATGCGACCTACGAGGGTCTGGCCACCAAGTTCTTCGAGCACTACGTCTACATCGGTGCGGCCATGAAGATGATCCGTGGTGACCGCACGCTGTGGGATTCGGGAGACGGCTTCTTCTACGATCTTCTCCGCTTCCCCGATGGAACGGCCATCCCCTTCCGGGTGCGCTCGCTGGTGGGGCTGATCCCGCTCTACGCCATCGAGAGGCTCGAGGAGAAGTGGATCGAGCCGTTCAAAGTGTTCCGGGAGAATCTGAACTGGTTCATCAAGCACCGCCGCGACATTGTGGATCGTTGCGTGACCGCGGTGAAGGCCAACGGAGCGACGACCTACGTGCTGGCCGTGGTCGACCAGAACCAGCTGCAGCACCTGCTGGCACGCGTGGCTGATCCAGCCGAGTTTCTCTCCCCCCACGGGATGCGCAGTCTGAGCAAGCATCACGAATCCGAGCCCTTCTCGTTCGGCAACGCCACGGTCAGCTATGAGCCGGCCGAAGCGTTCTCGAAACTCAAAGGCGGCAACAGCAACTGGCGCGGACCGGTCTGGTTCCCCACCACATTCCTCATGATCGAAAGCCTGCGCAAGCTGGAAAAGGCATTCGGCGGCGAAGTACGCGTCGCCTTTCCTACCGAAGCACCCGCCGCTCCCCCGCCCAGCAAGGACTCCGGAGCCGAGCTGGCCGGCTCGCGCGTGGACGAAGGGCTGGGGGCCGGAGCGTCGCGCGATCCCGCTGCCGGTCGCGCGCGCGGCATGAGCATGCCGGAGACTGCACCGCCACCTCCTGCCAACACGGTGACCCTCCACGGCCTGGCCGGCGATCTGGCCAACCGGATGATCGGCATCTTCCTCCCCGACGAGCAGGGCTACCGACCCTCCAATGGCCCGCGTGGCGAGCGTCGCGCCGAGCTGTTCGCGCACGATCCACACTGGAAGGATCTCGTGTTGTTCTACGAGTACTTCAACGGCGACAGCGGCGAAGGCCTCGGGGCCAGCCACCAGACCGGCTGGACCGCACTGGTGGCCAGCCTCATCGACGAGTGGCGGAACTGAGTTTCGGAAAGCGGATGGGCTGCCTTTCGTAGCGCACCCCCATCGAGAGTCCTTCTCCCCGCGCACGGGGAGAAGGTGCCGAAGGCGGATGAGGGGAGCTCACGCAACGAAGCAGGACCCCTCATCCCCGCTTCGCGGACCTTCTCCCCGCTGCGGCGGGGAGAAGGAACTCGATCGGGAGAGCTTCCCGCTTCGCTTTCTGCTTTCTGGTTTCTGCTTTCTGCCGGCTCAGAACATTCTTCCCAGCAGCGTGGCCACCACGGTTTCCACTCGAAGGATTCGCGAACCCAGAGTCACCGGGAGAAAGCCGGCGGCGGTCAGCGATTGAATCTCCGCGTCGATGAATCCTCCTTCCGGTCCGATGGCCAGCGTCATTGCGCCCGAGACACTCCGCGGTGCCACGGCCGCTGCGGGAGGATGGGCCACCAGGGCGGTGGACCCGTGTGCGATCGCCGGTAGCTCGTTTTCGACAAAGGGGCGGAACAACCGCCTCGTTTCGATGCGCGGCAGGACCGTGTCGCCGGCCTGTTCCAAACCAAGGATGGCCTGGAGTCGAAGATTGTCCTCGCCCAGTCGAGCCGATCCCCAGTAGCTCTTTTCGACTCGCCAGGCGTTGATGAGGTAGATGCGTTTGATGCCGAGGGTGACCGAGCTGGCGATGACGCGATTGAGCACCTTTGGTCGCGGGAGGGCCAGGACGAGCGTGCAGGGAAGCGCCTGGGGAGGATCGCGGTCGAGCACCACCTCCAACTCCACGCGATCGGCACCGACGGCGAGGACCCGACCCTTCCCCACCTTGCCATCTGTGAGGCCGACGATGAGACTCTCTCCCGGCCTGGCCCGATGGACCGCGGCAATGTGGAGGGCCCGCCGTCCATGGAGACGGACCGAGTCCGCAGTCAGAAAATCGTCGTCAAACAGAAGGATCAGATTCATTCGTGCTGGCCGGAAGACGATCTCTTGTATCATTCGCCGCCATGAACATCGAGACTCGAAAACAGGGCGACGTGGTCATCGTCGATTTCCAGGGCCGGCTGGCCGTGGGCGTCGGTGACGAACTGCTGCCCCGCCTGGTCGAGGAAATCCTCAACGAAGGCACCCGCAAGATTCTGCTGAACCTCTCCGGCATGGAGTACATCGACAGCAACGGACTGGGAGAGCTGGTGCAGAGCCTGAAGACCTCCAAGCGCTTCGGCGCCTCGCTCCGCCTGCTCAAGCCTCAAGATCGCGTGAAGAAAACCCTGACGCTGACCAACCTCCTGCCGATGTTCAACGTCTACGAGAACGAGACCGACGCGCTGAAAAGCTTCGCCGACGTCTAACGTTTCCCACCTGCGGAACGCTCGTTTCTCCCGCTGTGCTGCGCGGGATCTCTCCGTCAGCGGGCTCGCATCGATGGGCCGCCAAAACTGAGGAAGGCGGTCAGCGGCTGCTGACAGCCTCGTCCGGCATGTACATTGCCATCACCGCGACATGCACGACGGTCGATCCGCAATGAGGCTCTGGCCGGGCACACCCTACCCGCTCGGAGCGACCTACAACGGATCGGGGACCAACTTCTCGCTCTTCTCCGAGGTAGCGTCGAACGTGGAGCTTTGCCTCTTCGACGACGCAGGGAACCAGTCGTGCGTGTTTCTGCCGGAAACGACCGGCTATATCTGGCACGGGTATCTGCCGAATGTGGGGCCCGGGCAGCGATACGGCTACCGCATCCACGGCCCATGGAATCCGAGTGCCGGACAACGTTGCAATCCGGCGAAGTTGCTTCTCGATCCTTATGGAAAAGCGGTGGACGGCGAGGTGCGGTGGAACGAGGCGGTATTTCCCTACCCGTTCAACGACCCGACGGGGCGAAACGACAGCGACAGCGCGCCCTACATGCCGAAGTCGGTGGTCATCAATCCATTTTTCGACTGGGGCAACGACCGCTATCCCCGCCGCCCGTGGCACGAGACGATCATCTACGAGGTGCACGTCCGAGGATTCACGCAAAACCATCCGGACATTCCGGAGGCTCTGCGCGGAACCTATGCCGGTCTGGCCCATCCCGCCGCGATCCGCCACCTGAAGAAGCTGGGAGTGACGGCCGTAGAGCTGTTGCCGGTCCATCAATTCATCCACGACTCGCTCCTGCTGGAGCGCGGCCTGCGCAATTACTGGGGCTACAACTCGATCAGCTTCCTGGCTGCGCATAATGCGTACTCCTCTTCGGGGCAGACTGGCCAGCAGGTGCAGGAGTTCAAGCAACTGGTCAAGACGCTTCACGCGGAAGGGATGGAAGTGATCCTCGACGTGGTCTACAACCACACCGCCGAGGGGAATCACATGGGGCCGATGCTGTCGATGAAGGGGATCGACAACGGGGCGTACTACCGGCTGATGGGCAACGACCCGCGCTACTACATGGATTACACCGGTACGGGGAACAGCCTGAACATGCGGCATCCACACGTGCTGCAGCTGATCATGGACTCGCTGCGTTACTGGCACCTGGAGATGCACGTCGACGGCTTCCGCTTCGACCTGGCCTCCACGCTTGCCCGCGAGCTGCACGACGTCGACCGCCTCTCCGCCTTCTTCGACATCATCCAGCAGGATCCGTCGATCTCTCAGGTCAAGCTGATCGCTGAGCCATGGGATGTCGGTGAAGGTGGCTACCAGGTGGGCAACTTTCCGCCGCTGTGGTCGGAATGGAATGGCAAGTACCGGGACACCGTGCGGGATTTCTGGCGGGGCACGGACCAGAAGCTGGGAGAGTTCGGCAACCGGCTGACCGGCAGCTCCGACCTCTACGCGCTGACCGGACGCCGTCCCTACGCCTCCATCAACTTCATCACCGCCCACGACGGCTTCACGCTGCGCGACCTGGTTTCCTACAACACCAAACACAACGAAGCGAACGGCGAGAACAACACCGACGGCACCAACGACGACGGCTCCTGGAACTCCGGCGCCGAAGGCCTCACCGACGACGAATCGATCCACGCACTTCGCAGCCGACGGCAGCGAAACTTTCTGGTCACGCTGATCCTGTCAGTCGGCGTTCCCATGATCTGTGGCGGTGACGAGATCGGGAGAACTCAGGGCGGCAACAACAACGCCTACTGCCAGGACAACGAGATTTCCTGGTTCGACTGGAAGCATCTCGATGAGGGGCTCTTCGCCTTCGTCGCACGGGTGATCGCGTTGCGGCACCAGCATCCGGTCTTCATGCGTCGCCGCTGGTTCTACGGGCGCCCTCTTCATGGCGCAGAGGTCAGCGACATCGCCTGGTTCCGGGCCGATGGCGGGCCGATGACCGATCAGGACTGGCAGACCGGCTTCGCCCGCACTCTGGGCGTTTTCCTCAACGGCAACGGCATCCCCACTCCGGACGCGCACGGCGAGACCATCACCGATGACAGCTTCCTGATCCTGTTCAATGCGCATTACCAGGATATGAACTTCCAGCTTCCTGAGTCTCGATGGGGCGCGCATTGGGTGACGGTGATCGACACGGCGCAGCTGGTGCCGGACTTGCGCGAGCACCGCCGGATTCACGCCGGCGAAGAGACCACCCTCCCGGCTTACTCCACCGTGGTGCTGCGACGGATCGAGTAGGGCCAGCGGAGCACCCCCCGGTCCGCAGCGTCTGTTAGGATCGCGAAACGACTGGCCCCGTGGCCCGTCTCACTCTTCATGACGCTCCGACATCCGATTCTGCAAACCTCCGCGCTCCTGATGGGCGCCGCAATCTGCGCGCTGGTTGCCAATGCCACCGCTCCCCAACAGCGGCAACTGCGTCTAGTCGGCTCCTATCCAAACGCGCTGCGGATCCCCGCGCGCGCTTCGTCCCCGGCACTTCCTGCACCCTCCAGCGCCTCGGAATCGGCAGCGGCTGTCACCCAGACGTCGATCGTCTCTCAGGCTCCCGGCATCCCGCCGGCAACCGACTCCTCCTCACCCGCAGCGACACCCGCGGTGAAGATCACACCGCTGGTCCACGAACCTGCCTCCGACAAGATCGCCAAACCGACACTGACGACGTCGCATCCCCCTTCCAGCACCAACGGGATTTCCCGCCCCGTTGCGCCGGCCGCGAACCCTGCTCCGCCCGTGAAGGCTTCCGGTTCCGCCAGCGCCGACGTCTCCCGTTTCTCCCCACATCCGGAAAAAGCCTACGTGGAAATCGGCGGCGCCGACGTGGCTGCGCTTCATTCCGCCGGCGCGCTGTTCCTCGACGCCCGGCGCACCTCGGTGTTCGAACAGGGCCACGTCGCCGGTGCGCGATCGATCTCCGTCTGGGAGTCCGACCTCGAAGAAAAAGTACGCAGACTGTTCGATGAGCGGAGCGACGCTCGGGATCAGGCCAAGCCAGTGGTGATTTATTGCAGCGGCGGCGATTGCGAAGACTCCCACATGCTCGCGGAGAAGCTCTGGGGCATCCAGTTCAATAACGTCTATGTCTACAAAGACGGCTTCCCCGACTGGCAAAAACGCGGGGGCGCAGTCCGTACCGGAACGGCTCCCTGATGGATTCCCTGATGGAAAGAGAATCCCACATCCCATGACCTTTCGTCAGGCCCTCACTCATCCTTGGCTCACCATCCGCGTGCAGCTGGCCCTCGGTGCGATCTTCATCGCCGCCGCCATCCCCAAGATTATCGATCCTCCCTCCTTCGCCCACATGATCTACAACTACCGGCTGGTGCCGGGGCCGCTGGTCAACCTGATAGCCCTGCTGATGCCGTGGGCGGAGATTCTTGCGGGGCTCGCCCTCATCCTGGGAGTATGGAAACGGGGGGCGCGCATGCTGATCGGACTGATGCTCGTCGTGTTCATCGTGGCCATCCTGATCAACTTGGCCCGGGGAAACGCCATCGACTGCGGCTGCTTCAACGTCAGCGAGGCGGGAAAGACCTTCGAACAGCGTCTAACCTCGATGTGGTGGGACATCCTGCGCGATCTCGGGATGCTGGCCATGGTCGGGCAACTGGCTTTCGCCGAGAGGCGGACTACGGTGGAATCGATCGCTCCACCGATGTAGTGCTTTCCTCAGGGCCAGGGCCAGGAGCCTGCGCGGCAGGGCTTCCTGGAGCGTGATCACTACGGAGCCTTGGCCAACCCGCGCCGCCGGCCGTTCCGGTCTGCGCGTTACCGTTCACACTCGCCGACATGCTTCCGCAAACGTTCTGGGTGAGCTCGCCGCTCGGCATGTTGACAGCGCGAATGAGGACTACCGTCGAACGCTACGCCCTCGTGACCCGCCCGTGCTTCCGGCCTCGACGCGCAATGCACCGGTCAGTGCCGCCGACTCATTGCCGCTATTCACCATGATCACGGTGGAGCCAGGGGGAGTGTCCGCCGCGACCTTATATGTCGCGCTGACGTAGTTGGAGGACCAGGTGAAATCCGAGACGCGCTGAAAGCTGGGATTCGGAATGTCTAACTTCGTCATACCGCTGGTGAAGCCGTCGCCGCCCACGGTGATGGCGACGGTGTCGCCGGCGTGGATGGTCACCGGCATGGCACCCAGGGCCAGGCTGCCCGATCCTGGTGCGGAAGAGCCGAGCCACTTCGGATTCAATCTCACCACTCCCGAGCCATTCACGGAGATGTTCCCGTACAGCTTCCCGTTCTCGACTCGGATTGCTCCCCCCTCCGCAAATTGCGTGGGAAACGAGACCAGCTTCGCGTTGCGCCACATGCCAGAGAGATTTCGTACGTCGACCGGTCCGTCCAGAGGCTCGGCATAAATGCGGTAGTTCCCCGCGGGCACGCCCGCAAGACTGAACTCGCCATTCTCTCTGGTCAGTCCGCTGGCCACCGGCTCGCCCCGCTCGTTGACGGCAACGACCTGCGCCGCGAAGATGCCGCCGCCATCGCCGAAGACTCGCCCTTCCAGAGTCGACCCCGGGCCAGGATCGTTCTTCGGATATGCCGTGGCGATGGCAATCTTGTCGTCGCTGTCGAGCGACGTCGACCCGCTCCGGCCCACGTACGGATACATCATCGAGGAGAGCACGGCGGAGTGATCCAGACCGAGGAGATGTCCGAATTCATGCTCCACCAGTTGCTGCAGGTTGTACCCGCCGCTGATGGCGGTCGCATCGACCTGCACGTCCGCTTCGATGATCTGCGCGTTGTCGTCGTACCAGTTGGTGGTCAAGGCAATGAAGTTCTGGTTGGCGAAGAGGTCGTCGACCAGCGTCACACTGTTCCTGCCATCTTTTCCGGCCTTGGCGCCAGCGGCCACACCAAGATTCTGGAAGCTGATTCTGGCGTCGGAAACAGCGGCCCACTCGCGTGCCGCCTTGTCGATCAGATCCGCCGCGCCCGGAAGCGCATCGGCCATCTTCCGGTCAATCGAATACTGGATCGGGAACAAGCTCGCCTTCCAGGCCACGGGCACAGCGTTGCCGCCCGTATGGTAGGTGAGGCGTGCTGCCCCGAACATCGGAGCGACACAAAAGAGCGTCAGGAGCGCGGTGGAGGCAAGGGAGCGGGTCTGGGGCATGATTGGCTCCGATCAAATGCAATCGATGAGCCATATAAATAACACATCCTGCCCTAGGTTAACAAGCTGATTTTTCAGCAGCTTGCCGTCGGGCTCGGTGTCCAGATTTCGCACTGCGAACTCCCAGGCTAAAGGATCGCAATCAGGTCGATTTCAATCGCCGAGCCCTTCGGCAGGGCAGCGACCTGGACCGTGGTCCGCGCCGGCTTGTGCTCTCCGAAAACCTCCGCGTAGATGCTGTTCAAC
>JBDSGC010000109.1:0-5693 GCA_039919215.1 Thermoanaerobaculia bacterium
GGCATCCCCGCTGGCTGGAACTCGCCGAGCAGCGCCGGCTGGATGGTCTGCTCCCCGAAAACTGGACCACGGATTATGTCGGGGCGGTTTACCGTAAGAAGGAGCGACGGTCCCACACGGTGATGCGGCCCGCCATGCGATCTTGCAAGAACCTCAAATCTGTCGGTGATCAGCCCGCGTCAGCGGGCGCAAGAATGTAGCCCCCGGCGCCAGCCGGGGGATTGCGGAGCCCAGTCAGAAGTAGCCCGAGTAGCGGGCGACAGAATCGCTGTGGAAGCTGCCGTCCTGAGGAAAGCCGCGATGAATCCGCGCCTTCCCCCAGGACTTGGAAAACGCCGGCCAACAACCGCCGCCGTTTCCCACAGCTCCCACAGCGCCGCTACCGGCAAAATGCCTGGACCAGTTTTTGGGGGCAGACCAGGAAGCCGACGCCGCGGCCGGCAAGATGCCGGCGCTACTCAGCGAACGATCGAGAAACCGATCCCCTCCACGCGCAACCTGGTCAGTTCCGGGAGTTGAGCATGGCCCAGTCGGGATTCTCGCGAACGAACCGCGGGCGATTGTCGCGATGGTCCTTGAGGTCCTGCACCTCGGACACTGTCTCCACCATCAGGTGAAACTTGGCCAGCAGATTTCGCTGCACTGATTTGGGGAGACCGCGCAGATCGTCGAGCAGCCGGGCCGTGGCCATCTGATCCTGATCGAGTTCCCAGGGCGCGATCTGCTTCTCGATCGTCGCGCCGAAGAATTCCGATTCCGTGATTCCGTAGACCGCCAACAGCTGCTTGAGCTGGCCGATCTTCATCGAGCCGATGCGGTCGCCGGTCTCGAATGAACTGATTGTTTTTTCACCCACTCCAGACATCCGAGCCACATCTTTCTGACTCAGGCCGCGGAGACGCCGTACTTCACGAAGTTTGAGAACCAGATCCATAACCCCTCACTTTCGCGCTCAAAACCGCCGCATCAAACCGACCACGATCCCCTGCACCGCGACGTCGCGGGCGGAGGCGTAAATCGGGCTCATCATGGAATTCGCAGGTTGCAGACGAACGCGTTCGCCCTCGTGGTAAAACCGTTTCAAAGTGACTTCGCCGTTCACGTTGGCGACCACCATCTCGCCGTTGTCGGCCCGCTCGCGGCGAGCGATGATCACGAAGTCGCCATCGAGGATTCCGTCCTCGATCATGGAGTCGCCGCGAACCTTGAGCACGTAGTTCTCGCCGCGGCCCGTCAGCCGCTCCGGAACGGTGATGGTTTCGTCGGAGATCACCGCTTCGATCGGCCTTCCCGCCGCGATCGAACCGAACAGGGGCAGCTCGCGGGCGGTGCTGGTCGTGGCCTGCTCTTTCGGCTGGTCGACCAGCTCAACGCCCCGCTTCTGGTTCCAGTCGCGGCGGATCAGCCCCTTCTTCTCGAGCAGGGAAAGATGCTTGTAGACGGTGCCGTAGGAAGAGAAGCCGAAGTGATCGCAGATCTCCCGGTGCGTGGGCGTGACGCCATGTTCGGCCTGGAACTCCCGGATGAATTGAAGGATGTCGCGCTGTCGCTCGGTCAGATACTTCATTTTCGCCTCGCTGGAAGTAATATGGGCGGTAAGGAGGCGAAAGTCAAGCGGTACTGCAGCGAATATTCGCCGTAGTACCGCGTGTATGGGCGCGATTGACCAAGAAGATGCTCCATAACCTCCTGGAGCGTGATCATCGTGGAGCCTTGAGCAACCAGCGCCGCCGGCCGTGCCGGACTAGATGGGATTTTCGATGAAGCGGATCACGTCGTCCACCGAGATCGACTCCATCGAGCGCGGCGATGGGGAGCTCTCCACCACCCGCTCCAGCTGACCGTACGGTCCGTTACGGCGTGGATCGGTGGGGCCGTAGAGCCCGACGACCGGCGTGCCGAGGGCGGCGGCGAGGTGAAGGGGTCCGGTGTCGCCGCCGATGACGAGGCTGGCGTTGCGCAGGAGATGGGCGAGCTCCCGTAACGTGGTCGGGGGAGCCATCTCCGCGCCCAGCTGACTGGCGAGATCCTGCTCTCCCGGCCCCCAGGCCACCAGCGTGCGATGGCCCAGGCGTCGGGCAAGCTCGCGGAACCGCTCGGCGGGCCACTGTTTCTGCGGACGGCCGGCGGCCGGAAGAAGAATGATGCGCCTCTCGAACTGAGCCAGCTTGCCGAGGGGATCTGAGGCGAAGGGGGAGAAGTCGACGAGAGGGGAGGGTTCGAGGTCCGGCGCCACCTCGCGTGCCAGGCGCAGGTTCCAGTCGATCACATGCTCCCGCGGTTCGATGCGCACGTGCCGGTTGGTCAACCAGGTGGAGATGCGCTCCCGCGCGGACTCGGGGTGAAGGCCGAACCGCTCTCTCGCGCCGGAGACCCGGGCCACGAGGGCCGATTTTGCCAGGCCTTGAAAATCGATGGCGGTCTGTCCGGCGGCGAACTCCCGCAACTGACGGGTCACCGCTCGAATCTCCCGACGCGAGGACAGAAGATTTTTGCCCCAACGCTTCAGCGGCGCGGGGATGACCTTCACGGCGGCGACGATCTCCACCAGCTCCTGGTAGATCGGCTCGACGGCCCAGGCGATCTCCGTGGAGGGAAGTGCGCGGCGCAGAGCTACGACCGCCGGAATGGTGTGGATCACATCCCCGAAAGCAGAGAGACGGATCACGAGCAGTCGATTCATCGTGAGCTCCGCACCTGCTTCATCCGAGACTGGGCCCCGCGCTTCACCGCTTCAATTTCTCGAGCACGGCAGTCGTCGAATGGTCCTTGGGATCGCCGACGATGGCCACGCGCCCGCCGTATCCGCGAACGATCCCGCCTTCCGGGACACTGTCTTCGGTGTAGTCGGTGCCTTTGCAGTGAACGTCCGGCTTCATCGCGGCGATGAGCGACTCCGGGGAACGCTCGTGGAACACCGTCACCAACCCCACTCCTCGGATCGCCGCGATGATCTCGGCGCGTTCGCCCTCGGACATGACCGGCCGGTCTTTTCCTTTGAGCAGGCGGACCGATTCGTCACCGTTCACTCCGACCACAAGAATGTCCGCCTCGCGCGCTGCTCCCTGGAGGTAGCGGAGGTGTCCAACATGCAGGATGTCGAAGCAACCGTTGGCGAACGCAATCGTTTTTCCCGCGTTCCGCTCCGCGGCCACGGCGTCGATGAGTTTCGCCCTGCTCAGGACTGGTGCGTTGCTGGCCATTACCCGTTCAGCTCCTCGTCCCGCTCGATGGCGCGTTTCAGCTCGTCGTTCGAGACGGTGGCGGTGCCCATCTTCATGACCACGATTCCGCCGCCGTAGTTCGCCAGCTTGGCCGCCTCCGGAAACGACGCGCCGGCAGCCAGGGCCAGCGTGAACGTGGCGATGACGGTGTCGCCGGCACCGGTGACGTCGGCCACCTGATCGGTGCCGGAGACAGGAATCAACAAAGGCTGCGCGGAGTGGCGTTCGAACAGGGCCATGCCTCGGCTTCCACGGGTGATCAGCACAGCATCACTGTCCAGACCCTGCTGGATGGTCTGGGCCACCTCCGCCAGTCGGTGGTCACCGTTGTCGCCATCGAAGAGAGTCGTCGTGCCGGCGGCGCTGGCCGCTTCATCCTCGTTCGGTGTGGCGGCTGTGACCCCGGGAAACGAGAGCAGGTCGTAGCGGGAGTCCAGGGTCACCGGTTTTCCATGGGCGTATCGAGTCAGGTTGGATGCCAGATGGGAGCTGACGACGCCGTACCCATAGTCGCTGATGAGTGCCGCGTGGCAGACCGCCATCTGGTCGCGGAGGAGCGTGGCAAATTGCTCCGCCTCGGTCGCGGTCATGTCGAAGTGATCTTCGATGTCATAGCGAACGATCTGCTGGCGGCTGGCGTGAGGCATCCCGCCCAGGATGCGCACTTTGGTCGGCGTCTTGTAGCGGTCGGCCCGCAGGATCCCGCTGCAGTCAACTCCCTGGCTGGTGAGATGATCGAGAAGCCGCGCCCCTTCCGGATCCTGACCGATGACCGAAACGGGAATGGGCAACCCTCCCAGGGAGAGGATGTTGTTGATGGCGTTCCCGGCGCCTCCCAGGAGAATGTCGTCGCGGTACTGCCGAAGGATGAGCACGGGCGCCTCGCGCGAGATGCGCTTGGGTGTTCCGTAAATGAACCGGTCAGCCACCACATCGCCATAGACGACGATGAGCTTTCCCTTCATCCCCTCGGCGAGTTGCAGCAGTCTGGAGCGGCCAAACATCGGCGGAAGAATACATGAGAAGGTACGAGGCTCCGCGGAGGTCGAGGTGAGCGAGAAGATGCTGGAGGAGGGCCTCGATTTCTATTACGAAGGGCCCTTCCTCGTCTTCACGGAGCACTACCTGAAGACCCGCGGGTATTGCTGTGAGTCGGGATGCCGGCACTGCCCATGGAGCTTTCGGAAAGACGTTCGAACGGACCTGCCGCACGAGGAAGGCGACTGAAAGCCAGCGCTGCTCACCTCGTTGTTGCCGACGAATGCCGACGAACGTGGGTGTTGCCCGTCGGGCAATTCCTTCACCCCGCGACCGGCTCGCCCAGCGCCTGCTTTTCGAAATCGATGGCCCGGAGTTGTTCTTTCTCGTTGCTGGAGAGCAGGTTCTCCAGGTCGATCAGCAGATAGACCTCTTTGCCGTGCGGGACCACACCGATCAAAAGGTCGCCTCGGATTCCGTGAATGAGCGGGGGCGGAGGGAGTAGCTCGTCGATGGAGACGGTGACGATCCGGCGGACTTCATCCACCTTCAGGCCGATGATTCCCTCATCGCTCATCATGATGAACACCAGCGGAGCCTCGCTGCGCTCCGGGAGGGAGGGGTAGAGGCGCGTGCGCAGATCGATGACCGGGACGACCTCGTTGCGCAGAACGATCACCCCTTCGACGAAGTCGGGCGCGGTGGGAACGGTGGTCGAGCCGTTGTACGGGATGATCTGCCGCACAGCCATGATGTCGAGAACGAACGTCTCCGGGCCGATGCGGAAGGTGATGAGGCGAATCGACTGCGAGTCAGCCACGGTGATCATTGTAGATCGCGTCGGAAAGGCCGGCTACGAGCCTGCGCGGCAGAACCTTGAAGCGTGATCTTGGCGGAGCCTTGGGCGACCAGCGCCTTAGGCCGTGCCCGCTACGTTCGGACCCGGAAGCGCTTCACTTCCTCGTCCACGCTGCGGATGGCCTCGGCCAGAAGATGCAGGGACTCGGTCATCTCGTTCGCGGAACTGCGATTTCCCTCGGCGATGGCCCGGACCTGCTCCATGGTGGCCACGATCCGTTCGCTCTCGCTGGCCTGATTGGTGGCCGCCTTGAAGATCTCGTGGATCATGTCGATCATCCGCTCGGCGGCGGCGGAGATCATCGACGATCCGGTGCGCTGCTCGCCCATGGCCTGGCGCACGTACTTTGTGACCTCGCGCATCGATTCGACGGCGCGCATGATGTGGTTCGATCCCTGCGACTGCTGATTGGTGGCGTTGCTGATCTGCTTGACGAGCTCCTGCAGTCGCTCGACCGATCGAGTCACGCTTTCACTCCCCGAAGCCTGCTCGCGGGTTGCCGAGGCGATCTCCCGACCCATCCCGGAGGCTTTGGTGGCCGCCTCCAGAATATTGTTGAGGGCCTTGCCTGCCTCGTGGGAAAGGGCCACACCATCCTCCACCAGCCGGGTGCCCACGCCCATCGACCGGAG
>JBDSGC010000110.1:0-3237 GCA_039919215.1 Thermoanaerobaculia bacterium
GGCTGAAGCCGGGGGCTACAGTCTCTGGCCGGCACGGCCGGCCCGCTTCCGAAGCAGAGCGTGACTGGCTGGCCTCTTGCTCCGAGAGCAATGGCCGATCGCACTGCAACGTAGAATCGTCGATCGGCCACGGCGCCGCCTCTGCCTCCCGTACAATCTGCTTCATGCCCTTGCTCGCAGCGACCGTTACGGAACTTCAGGATCTGGCTCCCGGCGTGGTGCAGATTACGGTCTCCATCCACGACCTGGAGTTCCGATTCGACCCAGGGCAGTGGGTCAATTTCCGGTTTCCCGACGGCTTCTCACGGCCGTACACCATTGCCTCCGCGCCGGAGCGGCCACAGGCGGTTCAGCTCTGCGTTCGAGTCGGTGGCGCCGGGAAGGGGGCCACGGCTCTTCGCAAACTCGAAGCTGGGGCCGCGGTGACCATCGAAGGACCTTTCGGAGATTTTCTCCTGCCTCCCGGCGCTACCGGGATGGTGGTGTTCCTGGCCGGCGATACCGGCATCGCCCCGGTGCGAAGCATCGTGCTGCACATGCTCGCGTCCAAGGATCCTCGGAAGATCGTGGTGCTGTACGAACCCGATCAGCGGCAGATTCTCTACTCCGGCGATTTCGATCCGCTGGCGCGCGATGGCGCCATCGTCCATGAGAGCGGAAAGATCGAGGCTCTCATCCAGCGCAACCTCCGTCTGTTCGACGGGGCGACGGTGATGGCCGCGGGCTTCGATCCCTTTCTCGAGCGTGTCGATGCGGCAATGCGCGAACAGACCATCAGGCCGGCGGGGTTTGTCTCCGAGACTTTTGGCCCGCAACCGTGAGTGGTCGGGACAGCCGATACTCCTGCACCGTCCGGGTGCTCCCCTCCTCAGCGCGGTCGTCGAACCTGCGGTTTCATCGCAGCCAGCCGGGCAAGACGCCCTGCCGGCGCGCGTCGTCGCGGAACTGATCGAGAGCCCGACGGGCTCGAGCAACCTGCAACTCCGCACGAGGGAGCGAATCGATGGCGAACTGCAGTTCCGAGGTCTGGTAGGAGAACTGGTTCGGCCGGTAGCCCAGAGAGATGAAGGTCGAGATCTCATGACGCAGTCGCTCGATTCGGTCGCTGAGCAGCTGCACCTCCTCCTCTGAATGGCGCACCTCATCCTCGTAGCTTCTCGCTGCCTGCCTCCAGCTCCACTCATCGCGATTGCTGGCCGGTTCCACGCTCTCGCGCTGGACGGGAGTCGATTTGAGTGGGGGAGCTGCCGTGCCCGAATGGTTCTTCTCCAACTCGCGCAGAAGCCGATCCCTCTCCTCTTTGGACTTCTTGAGCCGCATCCGCTCGTCGCCACGGACCATGGTGACGTTCTCGGACACGGCGCGGGTGAGGTCGAAGTCGACTTCGGACAAAGGAACCGAATAGAGCACGCCGTCGGCCCGGAAGATGACTCGCCCCTGCTCCTGGCGAATCGGCCCGTCCACCTCGATGCGCTCTCCGCTCCGAAGCACCATGCTGGTGGCGGGCAGGGCGAGGGCAACAGTCATCAGGAGAGTCGCGAGAGTAGCCATGATCAATGATCGCACCTCGGGGTCGCTCCGGAAGAACAGCCGGTCTTGACTGTGCGTTCCCGCGCCGCCGGTTTCGTTCCCGTTTCGGCCCGCTCGGGCGATGGGCAAGCACGAGAAGGCGCATTCCTGCTCGATTCCCTTACCGCGGCGGTCGCTCGACCTCGCTTCGTGTATCGTTCGCCCGATGCCCAACTGGCTCTACTTGCTGGCCAATGCTGCGTACCATCTCGGACTTGCGCTGTGGATTGGAGGCGTGGTGGCTCTGGGAGCATTGACCGCTCCGGCGCTGTTCCGCGCCCTCCCTCGCCCTGAGGCGGGGGCGCTGTTCGGCTCGATTCTGCGGAAGTTCGCCAGGCTGCGAGCGGTGGCGTTCCTGCTGGTGGTAGCAGGGGCCGCAGCCAAGTTCGCCGGGTGGGAGAGGCACGCGGCCACGCCCTGGCTGGTGCTCCGGTGGCTGTCCATTGCCATTCTGGGGGCAACCATCGTTTACGAAATCGGTGTGCAGGAGCGCACCATGGAGCGTCTGCGGAAGGATCTGGACCCGAAAGCGGGAGAGGACGACCCGGGCAGGCGTGAATTCGGCAAGCACCATCGTCGCGCTGAGCGCTTGATGAAGGTTTCGCTGTTCGCTGCGGCGACGGCGTTGTTTTTCAGTTGATAGAATCCCGCGCCGTGCCCGCTCATGGGAAGTAGTCCCTCACACGCTTTCTGGATCGCGACCACGGTCGCGAGCGGACTGCTTTTCCTGATCTTCGACGCCGTGCGTTATTTCGGGCAGCAGGTCAGCGCCGTGACTCTGCGGCGCTGGAGTGGCGATCCGGAGTTCGCCCAGAGCAGCCGGTGGTTCCACTATGACCATCGCAACCTGCAACTGGTCAGCGGCGCTCTGCTTCAGATCGCTCTGGTCGGGGCCGTCAGTGCGTCGGTGTTGCTTTTCGATCAGCCTCTCGGACGGACCCTCGCCTTCTGCGCGATGGGGTGGGTCGCCATCATCGTCGTGTGGAAGGTCTCCCTGGCGTTTGTTCCGGACGACATCGGCGAGACCATTCTTCGAAGGTTCATCCCCGTGTCGTATCTTTGTTACTACCTCTTCTGGCCCCTCCTGTTCCCGTTCCGCAGGGTGTTCGAGCGGCTGGATCGGGAAGAGGAGGCGGAGGCGGAAGACGAGGAAGTCACTGACGAGGAAGTGCAGGCCTTCATCGACGTCGGCGAGGAAGAGGGGATCCTAGAAGGTGGGGAAGGACGCATGATCCAGTCGGTCGTGGAGTTCGGCGACCGCGTGGCCCGCGAGCTGATGACGCCGCGGATCGACGTGCTGGCGGTTGAGGACACAACCCCATTTCAGGATCTGGCCCGGATCTTCAGCGAGTCAAAATACTCGCGCATCCCCATCTATCAGGGAAGCGTCGACCGCATTACCGGCTTCGTGCACATCAAGGAAGTGTTCGAGGCCATCGTCCGCAAGGCTACTCCATCGGTGAGCGAGTTGGCCCGCCCGCCCTACTTCGTCTCGGAAACCAAGAAAGTGTCCGAGCTCCTGCACGAGTTCCAGAGCGAGCATCTCCAGGTGGCCGTGGTCGTGGATGAATACGGTGGAACGGCCGGAATCATCACCATCGAGGACGTGGTCGAGGAGATCGTCGGCGAGATCGCGGACGAACATGAAGAAGGGGAGTCGACCATCGT
>JBDSGC010000111.1:0-5462 GCA_039919215.1 Thermoanaerobaculia bacterium
ACCGCGCATTTGTCCAGCGATTCATGTCAGCTGTTAGAAATGCGGGCGGCGGAGCCCGGCCGCCGACCTTCGCTCTCGCTGCGCGAAGAGCATCGAAGCGCCGGTGGGCCGTAGAATGCCGGTATGAAACCCTTATTCGTGATCGGCATCGTGATCCTCGTCGTGGGCGTGGCCTCTCTATTCATCGCCATTCCGCAACGCCAGCGTCACGGCGTGGAAGCGGGAGGCTTGTCGATCGGAGTGGAAACGGTCGACCGCCAGAAAGTGCATCCCGCGATCAGCGCCGTCCTGATCGGCGGTGGCGTGGCGCTCATGATCGCCGGGAAGGGTCGCGGCCAGCGCTGACGAACGCCTGCCTGCGGCGCGCCCACGGGCCCTCGGCACCTGCCCACCGTCACAACACTGGCGGGCTGACGGGTCGACTCGGTGTCAGGACTCCTTCTGTGTCCACGCGCGTGCGTTCTCGCGCGCGTAGTCTTCAAACTTTCGCGGCTCGCGGCCGAGGATCTTCCGGGTCTGCGTCAGGTCGTCGATGGTCGCGACGAGGCCCTGGCGCTGGAAAAAGTCATACATGATCCGGAAGTCGTCGACCATCCATCCGGGTAATCCCTGCTTCGCCTGTTTCTCCCACGCGTCGAGATCGTTTCCGCCGTAGTGAATCTCCTTGCCCAGCGCCTGACCCCAGATCGAAGCGGTCTGGCTTCCGGTGAGCGCATCGGGACCGACCAGCGCATAGCGTTTGCCGGCATGTCCCGTTTGCGTGAGCGCATTGGCCACCGCCTCGGCAATGTCGCGCGAATCCACGCGGGACAGTCCCACGTCGCCGAAAGGCTGCGGATAGACGCCGTAGTCGAGCATGGCCTGCCGGAACCAGACATCGTTCTGATAGAAATTGTTCGGCATGATGAAGGTGTACGGGATGCCGCTCTTCTCGATGGCAGCCTGGATCTCGATCTTCGACTGGAAGTGCGGCGCCTGCGGGCATTTCTCGACGTCATGCACCGACATGAAGACGATGTGGCGGACGCCGGCCGCCTTCGCCGCCTCCACCGCGCGGATTCCCTCCTCCGCTTCGGTCTCGCTGATCGGCGTGAGGAGAAAGACTTTGTCCACTCCGTTCATGGCACGGTCGAGAGACGCTCGATCGTCGAGATTGCCGACCACGCCGTGCGCCGGTTCCGGAAGTGCTTTCGCTTTTTCCTCGGATCGAACCAGCACCCGAACGTCTTCCCCTCGGCCAAGGAGCTGACGGACCACTTCACTGCCGACCGTTCCGGTTCCACCGGTAACCAATATGGACATGCGACCCCCCGATTACGAATTGCGATACGAATTGCGATGCGCGAATTGTATTGCGGCCGTCGAGCTCTTCGAAAGGGGGGATCGAAAACCGGCTCCGGTTCGATCCTCGACCCCGTTCTGCGTCATCATGCGCGCCGCATCTTCCGGGGGAACGACCGATGGCACCCATGCTTGCACGCCGCACCATGACTCTGGTGGCAGGAAACGAAACGACGCTTCACATCGACACTTCCTACCGTCGCGGCCGCCGCGGTGAGACGGCTCGGCTTCTTCAGGAGTGGCTCTGCCTCAACCACTACGACGTGATGATCGATGGCCAGTTTGGTTATGCCACCGAGCAGGCCGTCAAGGACTTTCAAGGCGGAACGGGCGTGCTGCCGGTCACCGGTGAGGTGGACCCGCAGACCTACGCAATGCTGACCCGGACGATGGCTGAGGCGTTGCGACGGATCGATCCTCCTCGCTCGGCCACCATGGGGCAGATGGTCGCGGCGTACGCGCTGCAGCACCTGCGCAATCATGCACGGGAGGTGGGCGGACAGAATCGCGGCCCCTGGGTTCGGCTCTATCTCCACGGCGACCAGCGCCCTCGAGACGTGAAACTGCCGGCGGGGCAGAGCGCGTGGTGCGCGGGATTCGTCAGCACGGTGGTCGGTCAGGCGGCGGCGACGCTGGAGACCGACCCTCCGATCGAGTACCACACCAACTGCCACCGCCTGGCGGAGGATGCCATCCGCCAGAAGCGATTCATCACGGGGGAGAAAGCCATGCGCGATCTCTCGCGCATCCCCACCGGCAGCCTGCTGCTGCTGCGGCGCGGCGGCAAGCGCGACGAGTGGCATCACACCGGCGTGGTGACGCAGGCCCTGCCGAAGTTCGTGCGCACCATCGAAGGAAACTCCGCCTACAGCACCGACGACGTCCCTTCCGGCCACTCGGTATGCCGGCAGATGAGATCCTACGGCAGCCTCGATTTCATCGTGCTCGACGGACCGGCGAAGAAGTAGGGAGACACCGCGGCCCGCTGATGGAATCAAAGGGCAGGAACCTCAAATCTGTTGGTGATCAGCCCGCGCCAGCGGGCGCAAGATGTAGCCCCCGGCGTCAGCCGGGGGATTGCGGAGCCCAGTCAGAAGTGAGCCCGAGTAGCGGGCGACAGAAAAGCAACAAAATCGGTCCGCGATCCAACTCCAACTCTACTGTCGCTCGCTACGCGGGCTCGCACGCGAGGGTCTCGTTGTTCCCCCGGCTGGCGCCGGGGGCTACATTCTGACGCCGGCCGCGCCGGCTCGGACCTTCACGGAAGCGACAGATGGTCCGCGCGACTGAGAATCTCGCGCGCTCTGCTAACCTCCGCGGCATGACCCGAAACGCATGGACGGCCTCCGAGCGCCGGATCTTCAGCGGGCTGCGCACACCTGCGCACATCCAGAGATTCCTCGATGAGCTCTCGTATGACCAGAAGGGCGGTGCCAGATCTCCACGCGTGGTCCTGCGCGAAGGCAAGGCCCAGTGTTACAGCGGCGCGCTGTTCGCCTGCGCGGCACTTCAGGAACTTGGTTATACCCCGCGCCTGCTGTGGTTCGATGCGGTCACGGACGACGGCCATTGCCTCGCGCTGTACGAGGGTCATGGCTTGTGGGGCAGCGTGGCGAAATCGAACTACACCACGCTCCGATCGCGAGAGCCCATCTATCCCTACCTCGCACTCGGCCTGAGCTACTTCGACGGCTACTTCAACCCGCAGGGCAAACGGACCATGCGCGCTTTCACCGTTCCCATCGAGCTCCAGCCGTTCGAACCTCGGGGATGGCGATTCGCCGAAGACCACCTTCTCTACATCGATCGCGCCATCGACACCGCGCCGCGAGCGTGGAGGCTTCCTCGCGGCATCGTGAAGCAGATCAGCCCCGTGAGCGAGTCACTGCGCGAGGCCGGCCTCCTCGGATCGAATCCCGAAGGCCTGTGGCGTCCGCACCCCTGACGCTCCTCACCCGATTCGTGGGATCCGCTGGCGCCCGATCCGCTGTGTGTTCATTCATAGTGCGTCCACATGCGCAGGACCTTCACAACTTTCTCGCGACGCAGCACCTGATAAACAAGACGATGGTGGATGTTGATCCGTCGCGAGAACGCGCCAGCGAGATCGCCCACCAGCTTCTCGAATTGCGGGGGCGACTGGAAGGGATCGTTGCGAAGAATGTCGAGGAGAGCCTCCGCTTTGGGCTTCAGAGCCGAGCGGCCCAGCTTCCTGGCATCTTTGACGGCCTGCGGGGTGAACACAACCCGCCAGCGGCTCACCAATCCAGCGACTCCATACACTCCTTGACCGGTGTGGCCAGACCCTTACGGATCGACGCACGCATGCCCGGAATCGACAGCAGGTGCAACGTTTCCTGAATGGCCTGCCAGTCGTCCAGCGAGACCAGCACGGCATCGGCGCGCTTCCCGGTAATCTGCACCGGCTCGCTGGCCACGTTGGTTTCGTCGATCAACCTGTAGAGATTCGTCCGAGCCTCGCTCGCAGTGATCGTCTTCATGAGAAGCGTAGCGTACGTGATGTCGTACGGGTTCGTCAACCGGCCAACTTCTCTAGGACTCTCGATGTTGTTCTCTGTTTTCACATTGCGTCACGCCGATTGCATGAGCCACCTCGTGAGGATCTCCAACATGCGGCGTTTCGCCACTGCCTTCCTGCTCCTGTTCGCGACCCATCTCCACGCGGCATCGTCCTATCCGTCCCGCTACCAATGGAAGACCATCACCACCGAACATTTCCTCGTCCACTTCCATCAGGGAGAAGACGCTCTCGCGCATCGCGCTGCGGGATACGCGGAGGATGCCCACAAGCAGCTCAGCCCGCTCGTCGGCTGGTCTCCGCGGGAACGGACTCATCTGATCCTCACCGACCATGTGGACGCGGCCAACGGCTCTGCCACTCCCTTTCCCAGCAACTGGATCGAGGTGTACGTTTCCACTCCCGGGGCGAATCCGACGTCGGCCATCGGCGACTACGACGACTGGTTGCGACTGGTCATCCACCACGAATACACGCACATCCTTCACCTCGACCAGGCCAGAGGTTTCTCCGGCGCCATGCGGAAGGTCTTCGGCCGGGTACCCCTGCTCGCATTCCCGGAAGCGACGTCCCCACTCTGGATGATCGAGGGCCTGGCCACGCTCGCCGAAAGCGAGACCACCGATGCGGGCCGATTGAAAGGGACGTTCCTCGATATGGTCCTGCGCACCGCCGCAATCGAGAACCGCTTCGCATCCGAGTCGGAAGCGAGCGGACTCGGTCCCTTCTGGCCCGGCGGCAACAGCCGCTATTTCTACGGCGCCCGCTTCCTCTCCTGGTTGAGCACCACGCGCGGAGCGGACAAGCTCACTCAGTATCTCCACGCCTACTCCAACGCGATCCCATTCCGCGTCAACGCCAGCGCCAGCCAGGTCTATGGGCAGAGCATGAAGTCGCTCTGGCTGGAATGGAGCGCCGAACAACAGAGACTCTACAAGGCAGAGCGCGACCGGCTGGCGGTCGATGGCCTCACCGACCGGCAGCGCCTGACCACACTCGGATATGAAACCGTCCACCCTCTTCTTTCACCCGATGGCACCCGCATCGCCTACTCACATCGCGGACCGTACGAACGACCGACGCTTCGCATTCGTAATGTGGCCACCGGCAAGGATGTTCGCGTCCGGACCGTCAACGCCACCTCGACACTCTCGTGGAGCGCCGACGGTAAATCGATCGCCTACTCCGATCTGGAGCTCGTAGAGTCGGTTTCTGTCTCCTCTGATCTCTACATCTGGGACCTCGATGGAGACCACTCCCGCCGCATCACCCAATCCGCACGGCTCAAAGATCCGGCGTTCAGCCCCGACGGACGGTCGCTCATCGCCGTCTCCAACCAACTCGGCAGGAACGCTCTGGTGGAGGTCGATGTCGCCACCGGATCGATCCGAGATGTGCTCACCCCGGCAGACGACCGTCAGTTCGATGAGCCGGTGGTCAGCCACGACGGCACTCGCATCGCCGTCGCCGAATGGCGCAACGGGTCCACCCAGATCGTGCTGTATGACCGCTCCGGCAGACTCATCTCGAACCTCACCGAACGCTTCGCCGCTGCGCTGAACAGCTCCCCGCGATTCTCTTT
>JBDSGC010000112.1:0-6574 GCA_039919215.1 Thermoanaerobaculia bacterium
GCTCACGCCCTGGGCTACGTAAATGACGCCGCTCCGCGGCTGCCATTCGCCCGTTCCGCAGAACGGTTTTCAAATCAGTGTCTTTGGGCCTTGCCTCGTTGCTAGCGCATATTTTCCACAGCCCTCCACCCCGCATTTGTACACCGATTCATGTCAGCTGTGGGAGCCGGCCGTGCCGGCCTGTTCCGCGTTTCCGCTGCGCGCTATTCAGGGGCCGGGGGATAGAGCCTGTCGAAATCGGGATCGCCAAGCAGGAGCGCAAGGTCGGGGTCCTGGCGCGTCCAGGTCGAGTCGCGGTAGCCCGATTCCCACGCCTTCTTGATGGCGACCATGGCCTCCCCTTTCTTGTTCATGGCGCAGAACACACAGGCGGTGTTGTAGAGGATCATCGAGTCGTCGGGCCGCAGGACCATGGCCAGGCTGGCCTCACGCTGCGCGTCGTCGAAGCGTCCCAGCGTGGCATAGTCGCTCGCGAGCAGCACCCGGGCCCGGGCATCCTCGGGGACAGCCTTCAAATGCGTCTCGTAGATCTCGATCTCCCGATGCAGATAGTTGTGCAGCGCGTCAATCTTTCCCAGCGCCCCGAGAGAGTTGTGGATGGGAACGGTGGTGTTGTAGTTCTCGCCCGCGTGGGCCAGGGCCACTTCCATGATGTCCACCACCTCCTGATAGCGGCCGGCCGAAAACAGCGCCCGCCCCAGGAGGTAGTAACCGCCGTCGATGTCGGGGCTCTTCGAAAGCGCTTTCCGGATTTTCTCGCTGGCCTCCTCGTACCGTCCCTCCGCGAAGAGTACCCAGGCCCCTGCGGCCTGAATCTCCGGCGCATCGAGACCGTTCGCGCTGGCCTTCTTCGTCGCCGCGACGGCCCGATCGATCCATTGCTGCTGCCGCTCGAAGTGGTAGTAGTACTGAGCGCAAACGTTCGCCAGGCCGGCATGGGCCAGCGCGAAGTCCGGATCGAGGGCCACGGCGTTTTCGTACATCTGCAGCGAGAACAGCATGTCCTGCCGACCCACCCGGCGCGCGTAGTTCCGTGCGCGAAGATAGAGGTCGTAGGCCTGCAGGTTTTCCGTGGGCTTGGCCGAAAGCGCCTGCTGTTCCTGCGGAGTGAGGGTGATCCGCAGCGCCGCGGCAATCTTCTGCGCGATCTCGTCCTGCACCTCGAAGACGTCTTTCATCTCCCGGTCGTATCGCTCCGACCAGAGCGGGAAGTCCGTCGCCGCGTCGACCAGTTGCGCGTTGATCCGCAACCGGTTGCCGGCCCGCCGCAGACTCCCGGCCAAAACGTACGATGCCCCCAGCTCGTTTCCCACCTGTCCCGCCGTCACCGGCTTGTCTCGGTAGGCCAGCACCACCGCTCGCGAGAACGTTTTCAGGCCGGTGATTTTCGACAGCTCGGTGGTGATGTCCTCGGTGATTCCATCGCGCAGGTACTCGTCGTCTTTCACTCCGCTGAGATTCTCGAAGTAGAGAACGGCAATGGACTGGTCGCGATGCGCCGCGCCGGTGGCGGCACGTCCACCGCTGGCGTGACCGGCCCGTGTACCGCCCGATTCCAGATCGCGCTTGAGCCTTTTCAGAGCGGTCTTCAATTCCGTCGCGCTCTGGAATCGAAGCTCCCGATCCTTCTCCAGGGCCTGCCCGAAGATCCGGTTGAGCTCCGCCGGAAGGGAGGGATTGAGCTGCGTCACCGGCGCGGGATCCCGATTCAAAATCGCTTCCGAAACGACGGCCGAGGTCTCTCCCTGGAACGGCAGGACACCGGTGGCCATCTGATAAAGCACGGTACCCAGCGAGAAGAGGTCGGTGCGGGCGTCCGTCACCTGTCCACGGGTCTGCTCCGGCGACATGTAGGAAACCGTTCCCACCGTCGCTCCCGCCGCCGTGAGCTCATCGCGCACCGCCGTCTTCATCGACGGCTCGCCGGCACCGTCCCGACGGTCGATCTTGGCCAGGCCGAAATCGAGAACTTTGGCCTGCCCCCGCGAGGTGATGAACAGATTGGCTGGCTTGAGGTCGCGATGAATGATCCCCTTCGAGTGCGCCGATTCGAGCGCGTCCGCGATCTGCGTGCCCAGTGCGAGCACGGAATCGAGATCGAGCGGACCGCGACCAAGCCGGTCGGCCATCGACTCTCCATCCAGCAGCTCCATCACGATGAACTGTTCCGATTCGAAATGCTCGATCCCATGAATGGTGCAGATGTTGGGATGATTCAGCGACGAGGCCGCGCGCGCTTCGCGCTGAAATCGCTGCAGCAGCGACGCGTCACGGGCCAGCTCCGGAGGAAGAAACTTGAGGGCCACATGGCGCCCCAGATTGATGTCCTCGGCTTCGTAGACCACGCCCATGCCACCCGACCCGAGCTGGGAGGTGATCGTGTAATGAGAAACCGTGCGACCGATCATCCGCGGAACCTCCAAGGAACCAGCGCGGTGCTGCGACGAGATGCTGGTGAGCGCACATCCTAGCCTTGGATGATGCGTCGTCCTACAGCAATTCCGAGGCAGGAGCGATGACGCCGGAGGACAGCCAGCAGCTTTGCGTTCCACTGCCCCAGGGCCACCGCAGAGCACCGATCGCGCGCGGGAACGGCCGCGCCGGGGATGTCATCACGGGTCAGCGCCATGGCCCCGATGAAAAGCAGCGCAGCGAGCATGGCCCCTACTATAGTTCGCTGAATCCCTGAGGCGAATGAAGCGGACCAGCCCGAGCCACCTCCGCTGGCTCCACCGCCCATCGTCCGAAAGAAGGCGCTGACATGAAGACTGGTTGTGCGAAATCACTGCTGATGATCGCTGGCCTCGGCGCCGTCTGGTACGCGCTGTTCCATCTCTGGTTTCCGCCGCAGGAGGCCATCGCCGGATCGCTCGCCTGCGGCTTCGGCAGCCTGATGATCGTGGGCGGAATCCAGAGCGCCTTCAAAGCCTTGCGTGCGGCCAGCGGCATCGGCGAAGACTCGTTCACCTCCGACATGCGACCCGGTGCCGGCGCGCCCGAGGACGGAAAACTGATCACCGTCGTCGGGAGAATCCGCGCCACCGGCCCTACGCTGCGCGCGCCGTTCAGTCAGCGCGCCTGCCTCCTGTATCAATACGAGGTCTCGCGATCGGCAGCCGGAAGCAGAGGAGACAATCCCAAAGCGTTCGCTGGCTTCGCCCTCACCCCCTCGGTCATCGACGCTTCGAACCGCTCGATCAAGCTCCTCGGATTTCCGGAGCTGGAAGGATTCGACTCGGAGACGCTGGAAGAGGCGGCCGCTCCCCGGGCATTGGACTCGTTCGGCCAGGAGGTCTTGGTTCTTGCGCAGTCTCTCCAGAACGCACGCGCCTACATCGCGGCGACCTCGTTCGAAGACATGCAGGGCTTCGCTGCGGTTGGCAAGGCCTGGGGGGCGATCAAAGAGCGCATCGCGGACGACGACGGAACCGTTCGCAAAGACTGGCAGATGGTCGACAAGTCCTACGACATCAGCGAGAGCACGTTGTCCGAGGAGATCATCGTTTCGGGTGAGCAGGTCTGTGCCACCGGAGTCTATTCAGCGGCGAAGGGCGGAATCGTCTCCGATCTTTCCAAGGGATTGAACAAGCTGGTCAAGGGGGACGCGCAGCAGAGTGCTGCCCTCATCCGATTGGGGGGCCTCGGTCAAGGCATCTTTTCACTGGTCGGGGGGACGGTTTTTGGCCTGGTCATCATCGGGGCAGCCATGGCCATCCTCCTCGATCGGACGCCACAGCCGGGCACCGGGCAACTCCTCGCGCTGGTCCACAGCGTTCACCCGGAGGCGCCGATCACGCGCCAGAGTCTCGCCGCCACGGACGCGGAGGTGGTGCTCTGCAAACGATGGCTCGCGAGCGTTCAGAACGAGGATCGCAACGATCTGCACGATCTCTCCGCCACTGATACCCGCACGAACCTCGCCGAGGTCCAGTTCGACGAGTGGAAGGCAGCGCGTCCGGCGAAAGCATCCCTGGTCCAGGGGACCTCCATTGGGGATCACGCAGTGGTGGTGATGCGAGGGACCCGGCCCGACGGCACGAGCGTCGACGGAACGTTCAAGCTCGAACGCGACCGCGACGGCTGGCGGGTGAGGGACGAGAGGTGGGAGCCGGCGATTCGCTGACGCCGGCAGGGATGCCCGGCGTTACGAAACTCGAAGCAAGAGAGGGCGGCGGGGAGAAGGACACTCGATGGAGAGGCTCGCGTTCCTCACCATCAATCGCTGCGCCTCGCTGGTTGCCCGAGGCTCCGCCAGGATCACGCTCCAGGACGTTCTGCCGCGCAGGCTGTTAGACTCCAGCCTTCCCATCAACTGCAGACCGCCGCCATCACCGCTGCGGTCTCTTACAAAATCTCGGACGCCCCACACGGGGGGATCCGAGGAGCACCAGGAGGAACGTCATGTTCGCCACGGTCGGCCGCAGCTATCACATCTTTCGCGAGTCTCTTTCCGTACTGCGGAACGATAAGGAGCTTCTGATTTTTCCCGTTCTCTCAGGGATCGCAACGTGCCTCGCCTTCGCCGGGCTGGTGTTCGGCGGTGTGATCACCGGCTTCTTCAGCCGGTTGGCCGAGTCGGGCGATCGATCACTGCAGGGGAACCTGCTCGGCTACGGCGCGCTGTTCCTCTGGTATTTCATCAGCTGGTTCATCGTTCTCTACTTCAACGTCGGAGTCGTTCACTGCGCTCGCATCCGGCTGGAAGGTGGCGACCCAACCGCCGCTGACGGGTTCGCCGCTGCGCGGGCGAACCTGGGAAGAATCGTCGTCTGGGCGCTCATCTCCGCGACCGTCGGCGTGATCCTGCGCGTCATCGCCGAGCGGTTGAAGCTCGTCGGCCGCCTCATCACTTACTTCCTCGGCGCCGCCTGGTCCATCGCCACCTACTTCATCGTCCCGGTGATGATCTTCGAGAAGCGCGACGTGCGCCAATCACTCACGGAATCGATTCAGTTGATCAAGAAGACCTGGGGAGAGTCGCTGGTGGCTGCCGGCGGTGTCGGTCTCTTCATCGGTCTTCTGGCGATGGCCGGGCTGGCCATTCCTGTGGCGCTGATTTTCGTGTCCCCCACAGCGGCGATCGTCGGTCTGGGCGTCGTCGTCTTCTACTGGCTCGCACTGGCGGTCCTGTCCTCGGCGTTGACCGGCATCTTCCGCACAAGCCTGTACCTCTACGCCCGGGAAGGCCGCGTGCCGCCGGGAATGACCGCGGAGTACGTTCAGAAAGCGTTCGCAGCGAAACCGACCAAAGGATTTCTGAAAACCGCGTAGGAATCGTTCCGGGCTTTCGTGCTGCGATTCTCGGGAAGCAATACGACAGGTCGGGCCTGAAGATCTTCGATTTGGCGGGCTGGGTGGCCAGGATGACTCAGCCATCCACCCGCTGAATCAGCGCACGTTCGTAGGGGATGGGCCTCAATCAGCAGCGGAACCACGACGAGCGCGATCCATCGTTCGTGCCGCCGCCCTCTGAACTGCTATCGTTCCCCTCGCAGACTAGCTGGGGTTGCAGGCCCGTTTCGACGAGCAGTCTCAGCGCTTCCGATTTGCGGTCAGGAGGAAATCGTCATGCGTGATCATTCCACCAGAACTGCTTTTACGCTCGCCCTACTCTTCATGTGCACGTCTCTGCCTGCAGCGACTCATCGCGCGGTGACGCATCCCGTGAATCCTGTGGCAGAGGTGGCCGACGCGCTCGGAATCGGCCCGATGTCCGGTGCTTCCGTCAGGGGGGTGGTGGCCTCGGTTTCCGGAACGCTGATCACTTTGATACCGCCGGCGCTCCACCCATCATCATCGATGCGGCGGCGGCCAGGTTCGGAAGCGACAAGAGCGGACCCGGCTCCATCGCCGACGTCAAGCCCGGCGTTCGCATCACGGCATTCATCAATACGGCCCCAACGCTGCAGCCATCCTCCTTTCTACGGGCCCAGCTGATCACGATCGAGTCGCTGCCTGATCTCGAAGTGACGGGAGCTGTCGATGCGATCGATCTGGCGCGCTCGCGATTCAACGTCCTGGGGATCGTCATCGCTGTCGACTCGAATACCAGCTTCGGCAGCAACTTCCCCACGTTCGCTCCGATCCAGGGCCTGTCGGGCATCGCCGTCGGTCAGATCGTGACGGTGACCGCTCGCTTCTCGGGCAATGCGATCGTGGCCACCCGCGTGCAGGTTCTCTCCCCGACCATCCAGCCCTCGATCATTCTGAACGGCACCGTGAAGTCGATCGCGCCGACCGCGTGGGTCATCACCTCGCGTGAGGGGAAGGAAACCACCGTGTCGGTCGATTCGCAGACGAAGATCGTCGGCAATCCGAGGATCGGAGACGCGGTTCAGGTGATGGCCAATATCGACTCAGCCCACAACTATCTGGCCACGGCGATCGTGAAAATCGACCCGAACGAAAAGATCGCCATGGAGATTCATGGCACGGTGGCGTCGATCTCCGCCACCGAGTGGGGCATCGGCGGCCCCCCAGGCTCGCTGGCACCGGTTTTCCTTGTGAAGATTGCTTCGACGACCGTCCTCTATCCCGATCCCAGGGTAGGCGATCGGGTCATCGTCGTCGGGAC
>JBDSGC010000113.1:0-5839 GCA_039919215.1 Thermoanaerobaculia bacterium
GGGCGCACTGCATCACGATGCTGCATTCATCGATGCCGTACAGAAAGCCAAACTGAAAGGTTAGGAGGAGCTCTCATGACGAAACTGTTTTCCGGTCGCACTCTGGGTAGGGTCCTGCTGTTGGCGCTGGCGATCACCGTTGTCGGATGTGCACACACGTCGCAGGACAAGGGCTTGAATCCGGGCACAGCCGCTCTCGCCGCCTGCTCCGGGGGTGGAGGTGGAACGCCCAATCCGTACGCCCCCATCGTCTGCGTGGACGATTCCGCGACGAACCTGCCGGCCACTCCCGATCCGGCTC
Source organism: Thermoanaerobaculia bacterium (assembly GCA_039919215.1). Taxonomy (GTDB): domain Bacteria; phylum Acidobacteriota; class Thermoanaerobaculia; order Gp7-AA8; family Gp7-AA8; genus JBDSGC01. The sequence goes on from JBDSGC010000113.1 coordinate 302, forward strand.
ATGTGGTGAACCTGTCGGCGGGACACCAGCCGACCGTCATCAACTGGTTCACGAACAGCGGAAACCACACACTCTCGATCTTCTTTAAAGAAAAGGGCTGCGTGGTTCACGAGCCGGAGTGTCATGGTTCCCATTGCATCGCGGTGATCAACCCCAACGCCCAGCCGGGCAAGCAGTGCAAGTACGGCATCAAGCTCCTGGATGTGAACGGCTATTACACCGACCCTATCGTGGAGATCGACGCCTGCTGTCCGGTGCCCTGATGGCAGACGAGCGGGTGTAGAGGACCGAGCCTGGGGACCTCGCGTCAGACGGTGGCGTGGCCGGATGGTTCCGCCGGTTGCGAGGTCTCCAGCTTCTCCAGCGCCTCGAAGAAGGTCTCGATGTCGTAGGGTTTCATCAGGAAGCCGGTGTGGGGCTGCGCCAGCTCGCCGCTCAGTTCGGCGCGATCGCCGTGGCCGGTGGAGAAGAGCACCGGCAGTGTGGGAAAGTTTTTCGCGATCACCGCGTAGACCTCGGTGCCCTTCATGTCGGGCAGCCCGATGTCCAGGACCACCAGATCGGGACGGCCCCGGTCGAGCGACGCCAGCGCGGCTCGCCCGGTTTCCGCGACCTCCACACTCATGCCTTCCAGGTCGAGCAGAGCGGACAAGCCCTCGGACACCGCGGGATCGTCTTCCACCAGCAGCACGGAATGGAACCGGGTGCGAGACGCAGGCGTCCGCTCCTGCTCAGGCTGCGGGGCATCCTCCGGCAATGCCGCTGGAATGAAGATGTGGAACGCGGTTCCTTCGTTCACCTTGCTTTCCACGAAGACCTGACCGCCATGACTGGTCACCACCTGATGCATGACCGCCAGGCCCAGTCCCGTGCCGTGCTGCTTGGTGGTGAACAGAGGCTCGAAGATGTGCTGCAGAACTCCGTCTTCCATGCCCGGCCCGTTGTCGCGCACGGTGAGATGAACGAAGGTGCAGGGATCGGCCACGAAGCCGAACGGATAGTCTCCGTCGGGCAGGCAGGCTTCGGCGCCAAGCGAGATCGTACCGCCGGCCGGCATAGCATCCCGCGCGTTGATCACCAGGTTCATCAGAATCTGGTGCAGTTGGTTGGCATCGCCTCGAAGGGGCGTGGTGGTCTCGGGGCAGTCCATCTCGATGCGGTAACCCGACCCTGCGACATTCGCTGCCTCATTGGCTACGGTCTCCATAAATGGGCGTGATTCGAATCCCTCGAGCACCGGAGTGGCGTTCCGAGTGAAACGGAGGATCTCGTCAGCGATCCCTTTTCCTCTTCCCACCGATTTGCTCATCTGGTCGAGAGCCATCACTGCGCGAGGGGTGGTGGTCTCTCGACGGAGCAGATCGATGAAGGGGGAAATGCCCATGAGCACATTGTTGAACTCATGAGCCACGGTCGCGGCAAGACGCCCCAGGCTGGTCATTCGTTTGGCCTGCTCGACTTGCGTTTGCAGGCGGCGATACTCGCTCACGTCGTTGAAGGTGACGACGTATCCCTCCAGCCGGTCGCGGTCGCGGATCTCCGAGGCTGTGGCGACGATGGGCATCGGGGAGCCGTCATGGCGAAGAAAGATCTCATCGAGGTTGGAGACGAGCTCGCGATTGGCTCCGTGAATGCTGCACAGCAGCCGCGGAAACGGTGAGCCATCAGGCCGGGTGGGGTGCAGCAGCTGATGGACATCCCGTCCGATCCACAGCTCGCGCTGGTAGCCGAGCATGTCGATGGCCGCTCGGTTCACCATGGTTCCCATGCCCTGACAATCGATGGCGTAGATTCCTTCCGCTGTGGACTCCAGGATCCGTTCGAGTTCTTCGGACGCCCGGGCTCGTCTTTTCTCGGCCCTCCTCTGCTCGGTCACGTCGCGCGCGAACCCGTACACCTCGTGGACCTCGCCTTTGACCACTCTGGGGAAGGAGATCGCTGCCACCTGGATGATCTGGCCGTCCGACCCAAGCAGACGTGCGTCGTCGAAGGATTCCAGCTTGTCTCTCAGAAGAGCGTCGAAGCGTTCGCGCCCCCGGGACTGGTCATCGAGAGGGAGGAGCTCGAGAAAGGGCCGGCCCAGCCAGTCCTCCACCTTCCAGCCGGTCATGGCCGTGAATGCTCGGTTCAATGAGGTGAATCGACCGTCCGGCGACAGCGTGTAGATCAACTCGCTGGCGCCTTCCACGACCTCCCGATACCGGGCCTCTGAGATCATCATGGCCTCAGTGCTGAGCTCCCGCTCCATCGCTTCCGCCAGGACGTTGGCCATGGCGCGGACAAATTGCACGTCTGCTTCTGAGAATTGCCTCAGGCTCAGGTAGCCCGCCTCGATCACTCCAAACCGGCTCAAGCCGCTGCGCACAGGCACTGAGAGGCCGGAGCGGACACCGGCCTGGACGAACGTGGTGGCGTCAAACCGTTTCTCGATTGCATAGTCCGCGATCGTCAGCGTCTGGTTCCCTGACAAGGTGCAGGCGGCTTGCGCCTCATCCCACGGCCGCCCGTCCGGAATTGACGGCCGGCTCCCCGCAACCAGAACGAAATCCTGTTGCGCCGGGAGGTAACGAAGCAGAACGGCGAAGTCGACCCCGAGGGTGTCGCGGATCAGACTGCAGCAGAGATGAAGCGTCGTTTCGCTAATGGAGGAAAGGACGCTCTGGCCGAGAGAAGCCACGGCACTCTGCTGGGAGGCGCGCGCCAGCAGCTCCTCTTCCGCAGTTCTCCGTTCGATTCCCTGACCGAGGGTGGCCGCGATTCCACGAAGAAACTGGGACTCGTTGCTGGTGAAGGACCGCGGAGCGCGGAAGTAGACACTGAGCAGTCCCCAGGGGCCTCTTCGGACATGAATGGGAACCGAGATGCCGCTGATGATCCCCTCGGCGAGCAGCAGTGGCGATGGGTCGAAGCGAGTCTCCCGGCGGAGATCCTCGAACACCACGGGATCCTCCAGGCCTGTGACATAGGCGGCCTGGGACCGGGGGCCTCCGTCGACCAGAGCGCCACTTGCGAAGTTGTCGGGGCGACCGAACTCTCCAACCATTTGAAGACTTGTCCCCCTCCACATCAAGATCTCGGAGACGTCGCCGCTGATGATTTCGGCGGTCACGCTGACCGCGACTTCGAAGAGCAAGGCCGGGGTCGCTCTGCTCAGTGCAATCGTTCCAAGATTGGCAACCGTAGCCTGCTGGGCGCCTTGTTGTTCCAGCAGCGCAGTGGCAGCCCGAGCGTTGGTCGTATCCTCCGCGATGCCCACCACTTTCATGGGATTGCCGTCGGCATCGCGCACCAGTCGCGCGCTCAGGTGCACGTAGCGCAGGCCGTCCTCGCGCAACACTCGATAGTCGAGGGTCGACGAATCGCTTCCGGCGACAGTGGCTCTGGTGTTTTCGTCGAAGCTGTGCCAGTCGTCAGGATGAATGACCGCACGAATCAGGTCCGGCGTCGGATCGTCGATCGGGCTCAGGCCGTGGATGGCAAACATCTGCCGCGACCAGAGACGGCCTCCCGTTCGCAGGTCGTAGGCCCAGCTGCCGACGTTGGCGATCTGTTGCGCTTCGTTGAGCTGCGCTTCCATGTCCCAGCGCTCCTCGGAGGTGCGCCGCTGACTGGTGATGTCCTGAGACACACCCATCATCCCGATCAGCTGACCCGCTTCGTCGATCAACGGTGAAACGGTGACCAGAACCGGGAAGGTCCTTCCGTCTTTTCGCTGAACCTCGACCTCTCCGCGCCAGGACGATCCCTGTCTCAGAAATACTCTGACCTCCGCCGCCTTCCTGCGGGACTGTTTGATGGGGGTTACCTCGAGGATGGGTCGTCCCAACACTTCGGAGGCGGGCCAGCCGTACAATTCCTCGGCGTGGCGGTTCCAGTAGGTGATCGACCCCCGAAGATCGGTGGCAATGACTGATTCCTGGACCAGATCGAGCAGCCGCTTCTGCAGATTCAGCTGCGCGTCGGCCTCGTGTTGTTCCGTCATGACAAGGGCTTCACCATACGCTCGATCCATCGAACGGGCCAACAGCTTGGACTGCAATCGCGGGCGAGCGCGACCGCGACCGTGGAGCGCACCGCTACCGCCGCCTCCACTCCATGTCAACGGCGAAAGAGACTATCGGAATGGCGCAAGGGAGCCGGTTCACGCAGCGGCGCTCACGGTGCGCAACGTGGCCACCACTTCGTTGCCCGCGCCGCGATATTCAATCGCACTGAAACTGAAATGCCGGGCCATCATAATTCCGCGCCCGTGTGTGTGGAACGCGCGGCTGGGATCGATCTCCAGGAACTGCTTCCACTCGAAGCCGGAGCCGTTGTCGCGGATGGTGAAGCGGATCTCTTCGTTCGTTCGTTCGAACTTGACGGTCACCCGCTTGGCCACGTTTTCCGGAAGCGCCAGCCGCCGGTTCACTTCCTCATTCCATAGGCCGCTGGCGCGCAGCTGAGACTTCTCGTCGTAGCCGATGCCGAGGTTGCCATGCTCCACGGCGTTGACCAGCAGCTCCGTCAGGCCGATGATCGCCGCGCTTGGATCGGGGCATACGTTCGCCAGGACCGTGGCCACGTCGCGCGCCTCGTCGATGGTTCGCAGCGAGAGGGCCGCTTCATTGAGCAGCCCCAGAACCTGCAGTTCCTTCCGCAGGCTCAATTGGAGTTCCTTCATCTCGGAGCGATCGGCGGCGGCGGTGCGCACGACGGTCAGGAGCATCTCGCTGTCGTAAGGCTTGGTGAGGTAGTAGTACGCGCCGGCGCGGATGCCCTCGATCATCTCCTCACGCCCGACGTGCGCCGTCTGCAGGATCACCGGGATGGTCCGACAGCGCGGGTCTCCTTTCATGCGGGCCAGGAGCTCCATCCCGTTCATGCGAGGCATGGTCCGATCGAGCAGCACCACATCGAAGTGGTCCGGATCGCGGTCGAGCATCGTCCACGCCTCCAGCCCGTCACGCGCGAACTCCGTCACGCACTCCGTCTTCTTCAGGTGGGCCTGGAGCAATTTGCGATCGAGCTCGTTGTCCTCAACGACCAGAACTTGCGGCGCATCCAGCATTCAGCTCTCCAACGGAGCGGAGATGATAACGCGGCCGAAGGCCGAAGGCAGAAGGCGGCGTTTTCCCGATCAATCCCTGCGGCCCCGGCATTTTGCCGGCAGCTTCCACAGCGTGGTTCGTTGTTGTCATGGTTTCTGGTACGTGTAACCGGAGGTCGGTACACGACCCAGTCAACTGACTTCGCGAATTTTGCCGGTGTAGCCTGGCCAATCGATCCTTGCTCCATCAGGGCTTGCCGCCCCGGTCTGTTCTGAGCAAGGAACAGCGCGGTGCGGTGCGCCTGAGAGAAAGCAACCCGCGATGCCGAGCCGGCGCAGCCGGCGTCAGAATGTAGCCCCCGGCGCCAGCCGGGGGAACAACGAGGACCCACGGGTGTTCCAGTTTTTCGGGAGCAGGTTCGCTCCGCTCACAGCCCGGCGGTTCCGCGTCCGGCCTCCTCGACTAGCAAGTACACTTTCCCGACTCCATGCTCACATTGGCCGTAGTC
>JBDSGC010000114.1:0-18879 GCA_039919215.1 Thermoanaerobaculia bacterium
ACGCCGGCGCATCGGAAGGCCTCAAGAATGCGTCAACTTGGATTTGGAGCTCGCCGTCATGGCGTGAACGACAGTTTGACAATCAGTCGTATTCCGTTTTCGTCCAGTTCTTCGACGTTCGACGAACGGGTGTAGTAGCCCACGTCGAACCCTCCCGAGAGCCTGCGGACCCGATACAACCACCCCACGCTGGTGAAACTGACTTGATCCCGTCGTTTGACCAGGCCGCGGTCCGTAGCCGTCGGCACGTCGTAGCGGTCGTCGCCGAACGAAGTTCCCCCATGGATCTCGAGCGTACGGGAAACGTTGTGCCCGGCGGAGATACCCGCCCGGTTGACGACGTAATAGTTGTTGTTCGCGTAGAGGGAGAAATCCACATCGCGGTTGACCGCTGCCTGGAGCGCCCAGCGATGGGGAAGGGTCCGGGTCCAGCTGGAGGTCCCGAGAACCCCTTGAAAGTCGAGCTGGTCGGGGCGCCGGAAGTCGAGCCTCGCCGGTCCTGCTTCGAGGCGGAAGGTCGACCGCCCATTGTTGAAACTCAGCCCCGTCCCGAGATACGTGCGACGCGAGTTCTTGTAGACGGCATTCGAAAAGGAGTAGTTGGCCACCTCCGCCGCGCCGATCAGGGAGGTCAGCGGAAAGGTTCGGTGGAACAGTCCTACCCGGTAGTCGTGGCTGGATCGATCGAGAAGACTCACCGGAAGGTCGTTCGGCTGCACTTCGATGTTCGGGTGTTCGGCGCTGCGGAGGACTGCCGAATACGTGAGGCTTGTGCGACTGGAGTACTTGAATTCGCCGGTGAGTCCTTCCTCGCTCACGTCGATGTAGACGAGGCGGGCGATCTCACCGGTTTCCGCTCGAACCCCTCGGTTCCGCATCGCGTAGGCATCGGCGTAGAGATGGTTCAGCAGAAACTGAGCATCGGCGCGGCCACGAAAGCCGAAGTTCCGGCGATCCAGGACCCGGCGGAACTGGAAGTACTGCGGAACGGCCTCCACCGAGAAGATGGTCTTCTTGGTGGGAACGTAATAGAGACGCTGGGGGGCAGACACGCCGAAGGAAAGCCCGGCAGTCTGATCGGTGGTGGGGACGAAGAATTGCTGGTCGTATCCGATGTCTGAGAGCTCAATGCTGGAGAGGAGATAGAAAGGGCCGTAACGGAGGCGCGCTTTCCGAAGGTCTTCGGCGACTCGACGGCTCGCGGTGAGGGCCCGTTCCCGGTCCCGCAGGCCACCGTCCTGCCCGAACAATCCGGCTGCTGACGAGGCCACCAAAGCCATCATGAGCCAACGTCGAATCAAATCCGGACCCCTCCCTCACGGTGAACGCCTCGAACGGAAACGCTCTCGCTCGATGGTAGCACGGGGCTACGCGCGGTTCAGCGTCGGCTCTCGGGAAGCGGGGACCTACAATGGGCAGGTGACACGACTGGCATGGGCGGAGGGAACCTGTTGCGCGCTCTTCTTCGCTTATCTGGCATGGCTGCCGCTTCCGTTCGGCTCGGCCAGCGATGGTGCGCAGCGCTGGTTGATCGTCCCGGCACTCCTTCTGTGCGCCGCTGCCATCACCATCCGCTTTCTCAGCCCCTTCAGTCGCCGGCATTCGCGTGCCACGAGGCTGTGGCTGTCCGGTGGTCTGCTGTTGGTCGCGGTGATCGCCTTTGAGCTGTTGCCGCTTCCCTCGATCTCATTGCGTGCGATCTCACCGGAAGCCGCGAGAATCCGGCTGGGAGCGGACATCATCGCGCGGCTGGGCGGAGTCAGCCCGGCAACGCTGCACCCCTTGACCCTGGACCCCTCCGACACGCTGCTCCAACTGCTGCGGGTGATGGCGTATCTGGCCACGTTCACGACCGCGCTTCTGATCGTGCGAGGTGCGACACGCCGCCTGGCCTTCGCCATCGTGCTGGTCACGATGGCGGTCTTCGAAGCGGTCTATGCCGTGCACGAGCTCTCGCTTCAGAGATTTGCGATCTGGGGCTGGAAGAACACTCTGATGTTTGGCCGCGCCTCCGGAACTTTTGTGAATCCGAACCACTTCGCTCACTACACGGCCATCATCCTGCCCATGTCCTGCTTCCTCGCCGCGCTGGCGTGGCATGAATCCTCTCCGTCGGGGCTCCCTTTTAGCCGACGGTTGGCCTCTCTGATTGAGAAGCGTCTCTTGCTGTTCACGTGCGGCACGCTCGGGGTGCTGGCATGTGGCACTGCCGTTCTGATCGCTCAGTCCCGCGGAGCGGTCATGGCCATCATCGGTGGGGTGGCCCTCACCTCGGCGCTCACCGTCTCAGGACGGAAACGAATTGCATTCCGGTTTCTGGCGATCGTGGTGATGACGGCGTTCCTCGCGCTGGCCGCCCTGACGTTCGGACGGGATGGGATCGCCCGGAGAGTCACACGCGACCAGATGCTGGGAATCGGTGGCAGGCAGCCTCCTATCCGATCCGCGTTGCTGCTGTGGGCGAGGTTTCCGCTCGCTGGCAGCGGGGCCAACACCTTTGAGAACGTGGTGTCGATGGTTCAGGAGCCAGGACGGGTTCTCTACAACCACGCTCACAACGACTACGCGGAGCTCGCTGCGACCATGGGCGCGATCGGCCTGGTGACTGCTTTGATTCCTTTGATCGCCGGCTGTGTGTTCTTCGGCAGGGACCTGCGAAGGAACAACTCCCGGAGCTGGCGGGGGCAGGCTTTCCGGACGGCGGCACTGGCCAGTCTGGGAGTGGCCCTGACCCATGCGCTGGTCGACTTCAATTTCTTCATCCCGGCCAATCCGTCCACGCTGGCAGCGATCGTCGGCGTGGCGGCCGGCGCCAGCGCCCGGCGGCGACGCATCGAAGGCTCGGCCTCGGATTCGGTCGAAGGTGCAGCGGTCCATCCTGGGAGCGATCACCTGGCGCGGGGACCGTCGGAAGCACCGCCCGGACAGATCTGAAGCCCTGGCCGAGTGCTCTGGGCGGTGCCGTGCGTGAGAGGCGCGGCTCACTGGATTCGCGGAGGATGATCAGGGGGTGGACACGCCGAGAATTCTCACCTGGCGACGCCCGCCATTCCGCGTGCCAGGGTTTGCCAGCAGCAACTCCAGATGATGAACTCCGGGAGCGGCCGCGACCACAAACGTGAGGGCAGCGGAAACCTCGCCCTCCGACACGAGAGCATCGTCGAGATAGATTTCCACGTAGGGCGGCACCTCATCCGACTCCGCGGAACCGACCTTCACGGAAACGGTGCGGCCGCTCGTGATTTCGCGCCAGGCACGTTCACACAGCAGCGTTCCACACAGGCCTTTCCATACCGTCGAGGGCGGCGCCGTCGCGGAGGGTGGCGGCATCGGTTCCATCAGGTCGCTCTGCGAAATCCCCAGCGTCTTGGCCAGACGCAGGCGCGCCGATGGCGATGCCGCCCCCTGCCTGTGAACGATGACTTCCATGCCGTCAAGAGGCCCGAGCTTGTGTTGCAGGGCGTACTCGATGATTCCATCCAGGACTTGCGGACGGAGAGGATCTTCATCCAGCGGGTGCTCGTGAAGTTGATCTAACAAAGCGGCGATCAATGACTCGGAGTCTTTTCGATAGGGTGGCTGAGGGAAGGTCTGGATCAGCTCATTGCCGGATGCTGAGGTCGCGCGCGTCTTGAAATCAATCAGTCGTTTCACCCACAGTTCGCGGCGAAGGGAGCGGTAGTCTTCGAAGCGACCCCTGCTCGCCGCGAGGTTCAGGAGGCCGACAGTCGGTTCGTCGCCTGGCGGTCTGGCTCTTCTGAGCATTGCCAGGTCGCCGGTCAAGTCAAAAATCGGGCCGGCCAGCGCGATCCATTTCGAAGGATCGCGCAGCATCGGTTCCACTGCGGCAAGCACTGCATTCCGATCCGCCGGATCGATCTCGTTCCAGTGGAAGAAACCGCTCCGCACGAACGCCTCCTGAGGTTCCGGTCGGTTCGGCGCGAGCATGAGAGCGTGCGCATGCGCGGCATGCCAGAGCTCGATCCGATGGGTTGAGGGGACGTCGAGGGCCTTCTCGGTCAATGCGCAGGCAGCCAGCCAGTCCGTGGGATGGGATGCGATGTGTGCGGAGAGTGCAGACACCGTCGAAGGTAGCGGCGGATGGCTTCCGGGCGGGCGGATGGCGAGCTCGATCGCCGCTGCGCCGAGGATCAACAGCACGGCGGCAAGCATCCAGAGCGTGCCCTTCCGGTCAGCCACGGAGAAGGATTTCCCAGTTTCTCAAGGCCACCTCGGAGGCGAACCGTCGCTCATACTCTCTCCGGCCGCGCTCTCCCATTGCGGTCATTTCCGCCCGATCGGCGGCCATCGCGCGGATCCGCGAGGCCAACCCCGACACGTCTCCTTCGGCAACCACAGCCCCGCAGCCGGTGGTCTCGATGAGCCTTGCGATTTCTCCATCGGTCGCTCCCACGAACAGGATCGGGCGCCCCACGGCGAGGATGCCATAGATCTTGCTCGGAACGATCAGTCCTTCCATCTCGCTGCGGAGCGTCACCAGATGAACATCCGCTGATGAAAGGCTTTCGCTGAGCCGCTCCATCGGCTGATAGGGCTCAAATCGAACGTTGCCCCCGGCGTTCCGAATCGCTGGCAGCCGAGCGCCTCCTCCTACGAAAAGAAAGGCGATGTGGCGATCTTCCCGAAGCTCGTGGATGGCTCCCACCAGCGTGGCCACCTCATGGGCGCGACCGAGATTGCCGGAATACGACACCACGAAGGGGTGGGAGGGGAACCACTGGGCGCGAAGCGCGTTCCTGTCGCTGGGGATCGGCTGTAGATCGCCGTGCGCCCAGTTGGGCTGCACGGTGACTTGCGAAACCGGGATGCGCCGTACTCGTTCCGCCATCCGTTCGCCAAGGACAACGTTGGTGCGGGCCAACCGCAGGGACCAGTCGCGGAGCGGGCGGAGCGGCCACGGAGCCCGCAAGCCCATCGCCGTGGCCACTTCCGGAAAAAGATCCTGCGTCCAGTTGATGAGAGTGGCGCGCCTCAGCCGGGTGGCCACGGCGGCGACCACGGAGATCAACGGCGGATCGGTCAGTGCGACGGCGACGCTGGATTTCGTGAGTGCAGCGAGGAGCCCAAGAAACGCCGCTGCGTAAAAGGTCAGGTAGTCGATGGCTCTTCCGGGGAGAAAGTTCCGGCCGAAGCGGGTGGACCACACACGATGGACGCGCACGCCCCGGATGCGTTCGCGCACCGGCAGCGTGGCCCGTGCATCGTCGTAGCGCTGCCGGCTGGTGATCACCTCCACATCCCATCCGGCACCGGCAAGGTGGAACGCCAGATCGCTCAGCATCTGGCTGGTCGCCGAGTGGTCGGGATGAAAGTACCGGTTGATGAAAACCACATGCATGCGTGATTAGATGGTAACGATACCGGCCTGCATTTGCTGCTCCATCTGAACGGACCCCCCATGATCATCCTCGGAATCAATGCTCATCACGCCGATGCCTCTGCGGCGGTCCTGGTCGACGGAAAGCTCGTCGCGGCGGCCGAGGAAGAGCGCTTCCGGCGGATCAAGCACTGGGCCGGGTTCCCTTCCCTGGCCGTCCGGTACTGTCTCGACGAAGCGGGTGTGGGGATCAACGACCTCGATGCCATCGCCGTCAACCGCGATCCGAATGCAAGGCTGTTCCAGCGGATTCGCTTCCTCCTGGCCAACCGGCCGTCGCCGGGAGCGATCCGGCGGCGTCTGGCAAACCGCGCGAAGATCGGCGATCTGGGCCAGGAGATTCGTGAGGAGTTCGGTGTGCAGGAATTGAAGCCTGCATTGCATCACGTCGAGCACCACCGCGCCCATCTGGCCTCCGCTTTTTTCGTGGCTCCGTTCAACGATGCGGCCGTGCTGTCCATTGACGGGTTCGGCGATTTCGTCAGCTCGATGTGGGGCGCCGGCACAGGCAGCACGATCGAGACTCTTGGCGAGATCGGCTTCCCTCACTCGCTGGGGATTTTCTATACGGCGCTCACTCAGTATCTCGGGTTTCCGCACTACGGAGACGAGTACAAAGTGATGGGACTCGCTCCCTACGGAAAGCCCTCACGCATGGAAGCGATGCGCGACATCGTGCGCGTGCAGACCGATGGAACGTTTCGTCTGAACCTTGATTACTTCACCCATCACTCGGCGGGATTGAACATGGTGTGGCACGGCGGTGCCCCGGCCATCGGACCGGTCTACTCAGGACGGCTGGTGGAACTGCTGGGCCCCGCGCGCGCCGCGGACGAGCCGATGGAGCAGCGGCATCAGGATCTTGCAGCGTCGATGCAGGCGATGTTCGAAGAGGCCGTCTTCGCGCTGGCCGCACGCCTGCACCAGGCAACCGGCAACCCGCGGCTGTGCATCGCCGGCGGATGCGGATACAACAGCGTGGCCAATGGGCTTCTGTTCGAGCGCACGCCGTTTCGCGACGTGTATATCCAGGCCGCGGCGGGCGATGCAGGCGGGGCGATCGGCGCCGCGTACTGGGTGTGGAATCAGGAAATGAAGCGGCCGCGGTCCTTCGTCATGGATCACGCCTACTGGGGTCCGCAGTACAGCCGGGCGGAGCTCGATGCGGCCATCGAAGCGCGACGGAGCGATCTGCAACTCGCTGGCTGCACCGTCAGCGAGCCTTCCTCAGAAGCGGAGCTCTGCGATCAGACGGCTGCCCAGATTGCGGAAGGAGATGTGGTCGGGTGGTTCCAGGGCCGCATGGAATGGGGGCCGCGCGCTCTGGGAAATCGCTCCATCGTCTGCGATCCCCGCCGCGCCGACATGAAGAGCATCCTCAATGACAAGATCAAGCGTCGCGAATCGTTTCGTCCTTTCGCCCCGTCCGTCCTTCGCGACGCCGTGGGCGAATGGTTCGAGACCGACTACGACGTCCCCTTCATGTTGCAGGTCTACCAGATTCGCGAGGAGAAGCGATCGCTGATCCCGGCGGTGACGCATGTGAATGGCTCGGGCCGATTGCAGTCGGTGACCGAGAGCCAGAACGCGCGCTACTACCACCTGATCGAAGCCTTTCGCGACCGGACCGGCGTCCCCCTGGTGTTGAACACCTCGTTCAACGAGAACGAGCCGGTGGTCAACACCCCCGCGCAGGCGCTGGACTGCTTCCTTCGCACGAAGATGGATCTCCTGGTGATGGGCGACCTGATGATCCGACGGCATTGAGTCGCACGCAGGAGGGGCACCATCACCGCCAGCGAGCGCCTCACTTTGTGGCCAGGATCAGGTAGTCGCCATCGGTGATCCCGTCGCGGAGAAGATCGAGTTGAAATCCAGTTCTCTGCAGAATCTTCCAGCACAGTTCGTGTTGAGCGAAGCCGTGTGTGGAGAGGACGATTGTCAGGGGACGGTGCGCGAGCAACTTTGCAGCTCCGCGAAGGGCCTCTCCCTCCGCCCCTTCGATGTCCATCTTGATGAACTGGGGAGTGGCGATCCGATGCTCGCCGAGGAGGTCGTCGAGGGACGCGGTCTCCACCTGCAGCTCCCCTCCGTCGCTGAGGCTGCCCATGGAGGCGTGTGGAGCGATCTGGAAACGCGCCTCGCCGCTGGCCGCAGCGATCGCCAACGCCTCCACGCTGACGTTCGTCACTTCATTCAACTGGATGTGGCGCTCCAGAAAGCGAAGATTCCGAGGAAGCGGCTCGAATGCGTAGACGTGTCCGGCGGACCCCACCATCCGGGAGGCGAGAAGGGTGAAGAACCCGACGTTCGCCCCGATGTCCAGCACCACCGCCCCCGCGTGAAGGCGTTGCCGAAACAATCGTTGTACATGACGTTCGTAGTTGCCGAGCCAACAGCCGTTCGTGGACGACCCTGCAATCCACCGCCAGCCTCGGAGCTCGCCGGAGAGGATTCGGACGATCGCATCGCGTGGGACGAGGCGCAACGGCAGCCTGAGGATGGCGGAGATCCCTCGGCGGAGCCACTCGATCACCGGCCGCTCCGGAACAGATTCCACGACAGAATGGCCTCGGCGACGAACCGTTCGGATGCATAACGCCACCCCGCGCTGCCGTCGAGGATCAGCCGTTTCACGAAGAGCGTGTAGATCAAGGTCGCCCACGGAGCCACCACCCGCAGCTTGCGGATGCGGCCGGAGAGAGGCAGCGCCTGCCATGGGGTGGCGCGCAGTTTCGCAGCTTCTTCCCGCATGTAGATCCGCTGGCGAGCCACGAAGCTGTGAAAATCCTTCCGGTCGTCGTGGATCAGCCGTGCCTTCAGCCGCTCGATCCGTCCGGGAGCGCGGACGCGCTGTGTGTGTCCATCCTGGAAGAAGTCGAAGGCACCGCGTCGCAGGAGAACGGTGCGGGGCGGATAGAGCGCGGCGCGCAGCGGCCGTCCTCCGATGGCGTACAGAAATTTCGCTTCGTATCCGTCGACCTCCAGTGAAGGGTCGAGGGACGCCATCTCGCTCACCAGAGTCTGAGGAACGAAATAGTCGGCGTCCAGCGTCAGCACCCATGGTGTCGTGGCCTGTTCGACCCCGAAGGCCCACTGGGCTGCGTGCGAGTCGAAAGCGCGAGGAACGACGCGGACGTTCGGAAACCGAGCCGCGATCGCCACGGTGCCGTCGGTGCTGAGGCTGTCGATGACGATGACTTCCGATGCCCAGCGGAGCTGTCCGAGGGTCCGCCCGAGGTTCGGCTCTTCGTTCCGCGTGAGAATGATGGGGGTGATGCGATCGAGCATCGTGATCGGCGATGGTATCAGCACGTGTGCGACACTGACCCCATGCCGCAGGAGCTTCGCCGCCGTGATCTGACCGTGCTGGTTGCCGTTTCGTACGCGTTGTTTGTTCTGCTGATTGTGACGTTCGATTCCTACCCATCGCGCGTCCTCCATGGCGGGGACAACCTTTCCTACGCCGCCTACTCCGCGGCCATTCGCGGAGAGCATCCCACCGCGTTGAGTGCTCGCCATTTTCTGGGATATTCGCTGGTTGTCGCGCCACTGGCCGCCCTTTTCGGAACCTCGGACATGAACGCGTTGCCGGTAGTGTCCATCCTTGCCTCTCTTGTGGCGATTTTTCTGGCGGGGGAGCTCTGGGGCGCATGGGTGGCGGCCTGGTTCGCGGTGATCAATCTGGACTGGATCCAGCGCTCGCTCCTGGGAGGTGCAGAACCTCTGTTCGTCGCTTTGATCTTTGCCTGCCTGATGGCTGCAAAACGGGAACGCTGGACGAGCGCCGCGATCCTCGCGTCGCTGGCCACCGTCGTACGACCCCTCGGGCTGTTCGCCCTGATGGCTCTCGGTATCGTGCTCCTCCAGCGGCGGCGCTTTGGAATCCTGGCCGTCGCGGTAGGAGTGGGCCTGGTGGTCGGGGGTATCTATCTGGCGCTGGTGGCGCATCTGTCCGGTCACTCGCTCGACAACTTCGCCTGGTATCGAAGCATGGGCCTCGGTCATGACCGTTCCTTCATCCCCTTTGTGACGATCTGGTCGTCCTTCGCCGCACACCGTCTCACTGCGAAGAATGTCATCAAGACTCTGGTGTGGATGACGTTCACGGTGGCCGGGATCAGCGCCGCTTTCGGCCGTGCCGAACACCGGCAGCGAATGCGAGCCTGCCCGGTGCAATGGATCTTCGCGGGCCTTTACCTCGCATCCTTTCTGTTTTTTCCGGCTTGGTGGATCGAGGGGGAGTATCCGCGTTATCTGGTGCCGGTCATTCCGGCGTTGCTGGTAGCGGTGGAGCCATGGCTTCCACCGAACCGATGGGTTCTGTGGACGGTGAGTTTATTTTCCGTGACCCTTGCCGCCGTTGAGGATATGCCGGCATTTATCCGCGCGCTGAACGGGTGGTTCCGATGATCCGATCGTAGTGCTGCTCCATGCGCGCGGCCACGGCCGCCCAAGTGAAAGCCTCCTGAACGAGCGCCCGGCCCCGAGCGCCCATCTCCGTTCGCCATCGATCGTTTGCCAACAGATCGCGAATCGCCGCCGCAAGCTCTACCGGAACATTGGTAGTGACGATACCGGCACGGGAACGTTCCACGTCCTCCGCCAGCCCCACATTCCGAGACACGATGACCGGGGTCGATGCTGCCATGGCCTCCAGCACCACGTTGCCGAAATTCTCGGAATGTGACGGGAGGATCAGGGCGGCCGCAGTCTGGAGCAGGGTCTGTTTCGCCGCGCCGCTGACCGGGCCTGCAAACTCGATCCGCTCCAGGGTGCCGTTTCGCTGTGCCTGTTCGCGCAACGTCACCAGCAAGGACTCCTCGTCATTGCCTGCCACGATCAATCGCACCTCCGGAAGCAGGGCCATCGCGTCGATCAGCAGGTCGATCCCTTTCTTCCAGTTGATCCGTCCCAGGAAGAGGATTTTGCTCGTTCGTCGCGAGAGAAGATCGAGCGGAGGCAGGTCGGTTCCGTTGGGCACCACGAAAGGGGCGGGCAGGAAAATCTTCGTCCGGACCGCGTCGTCCCACTCCTGACGTGCCGTGAAGTGGACCGCCGCAGCGTGGGCGAAGGTCTGCTGCTCCACCGCCGCGATCCACGCACGCTTCAGGAGCCGACTCTTCCGGTCGATGAGCTCCGGGACCAGCATCCCGCGGGGAGAGATGACGTAGGGCAAATCGGCCCGCGATGCCGCCCGCGCCGCGGCCCAGGTGGGAGCGAGGAATACCGAGTGGAGATGGGCGATGTCGTACTCGCGCGCATGACCGCGCAGCCAGCCGCGCATGGAGGACGAGAAGAAAAGCCGTCGTGCGAAGGGGAGTGGTGCAGGTTCGAAATAATGAACCTGCACGCCGTCGAGATTCACTGCCTTGCCCAGAGGAACCGGCGACCTCCCGCTGCCGTCGATGTTCGTGGTCACCACGTCGACTTCATGCCCTCTCTGCGCAAGCGAACGGCAGAGCCCATGAACGGCATGGATCGGGCCGCCGTACCTCGTGGCCGGAAGATAGGTGGGCACGACGTGGAGAATCCGCACCGGGAAAGCTTACCTGCATCCACAAGGGCGGGCTGGGCCGGGACCGGCCACGCGCAGGATCAGGTGGCGACGGCCGCTGACGAGGCCACTTCTCGCAACATCGGCGCTGCGCTGCGCAGTTCCCGATCGCGCGCCCTCTCATCGAGGGAAGCGGTTGCCAGCAGGCAGCCCAGCGTGAACGCGCTGAACATCGTGAGAAGCGGATCCGAATAGGCCTGCGCGGAAACCATGAACGTGACCGCGTCGGCGACGAAAAGGGCAAATAATCCGGCCCGAAGCAATTGAGACGATTCCGGGACGTCCGGGTGGGCGGTGAGTTCCAGCAGGACCCGGAACATCACGACGATCAGAAGCGCGACCGACAGCACTCCCGGAATGCCTAGCTCCACGGCCAGCTTTCCCAGCCCTCCTTCCTGCCAACCCAGCGAGGCCTTACCCACCGCGAGGTGCTGGCTTCCCTGCGTGGCGCTTCCCAGACCGGCTCCCATGAAACCGTACTGCTCCACCGTGCCGCTCAGCCCTCCCTCCAGGCGGCCGAAAAGCTCGTGACGGCTCGTCTCCGCGCCGCGGGTGTAAACGCTCGACTCCTCGTTCGAGCTGACCTTGTGCATGACGCCACCGATCACGAGAGCGACCAGAAGGAACGTGAGGTAATCGGTGACTTTCAGCCTGCGAACATACCGCCACAGCAGCACGGCTGCAAAGACAGCGATCATGTACAGCGCCTTGCGCCGGCCACTGAGCAGACAATTGAGAAATCCCCATCCTGAGGCGATCATCCACGGCCAGACGCGCGCCAGAGTCTTTCTTCTCATGGTCATGAGCAGCCCGATGCTGGCGAGCGTCGCGGCGTGCCATCCCATGATGTCGGGTCCTCGGTAAAATCCTGCCAGCAGGCGAATGGAGAAGCCGGTGATGAACCGCAGATTTGAGTCGATGGCCACCGTCCCCAGAGTTCTCCAGGCGACGTGAAAGTACTCGAGGGGAGTCCCGATCAGGGCGAGGGTCGTCAGGATCGAGTAGAAGCGAAAAACCTGAATCAGTTGCTCCTCACGTTGCAGGTAGGCATAACCGAGGATGACTGCAGGGAATGGGATGCAGTAGATGAAAAAACTGAGCGCGGGAAGTTTCCAGTTCTCCAGCCCGAAGGTGGCAACGCCGTTGAGGGCCGCCAGAATGAGGAACAGGAAGAGCAGCAGAATCGTCTGGTACAGGCCACTGAAGCGCTGTGCGAATTCGCGAGCGTGGGCTTTCAGCTCTCCTTGGGCGGCGAAGAGAATCGCGGCATAAACGAGCACGATGCTCAGCGACATTGCCACCGGAGTTCCAGGCGTAAGCTTCCGCGCTGGGTCCTGGACCACGCCGACGATGATGGCCAGCAGCCATCCCCGCCGCCAGTCGATCAAAGCGACGATCATCGAGAAAAACAGGAAGGCTGCGAAGAGG
The DNA here is from genome assembly GCA_039919215.1 of Thermoanaerobaculia bacterium. Lineage (GTDB taxonomy): Bacteria > Acidobacteriota > Thermoanaerobaculia > Gp7-AA8 > Gp7-AA8 > JBDSGC01. Next base: position 12,384 of record JBDSGC010000114.1, read on the forward strand.
ATGGGAATCATGCGGGATCGCTCCAGCGCAACCTCGAAATACCATGACTCATTTCGCGCTCCCGTGCCGGCGGCCTGCCATGGGGACGGTGAGCAGGCGCCGGCCCGCCCGGGCCAGACGCCGTCCCAGCAACATTCCGCGAAGTTCACCGAGCAGCTTCGTGGGGATCATCCAGGGATGTCGCAGGTGATACCGGGTCACTACATTCTTGCGCAATCGCGTGAGCGCATACCGCCAGAAGGGCCGTCGGTGAAGGAGCGCGAAATAGTAGTCGCCGGCGGAGTGTGCGGGGGAGGGACTGCTGCGATGGTCGCCCCAGGAGCGCAGTCCTCCCGATGAGAGCTTGAGGTGATCGAGAGTTGCTTCCGGGGAGAACCACACCCGGCCGCCGGCGGCGGCGATCCGGAGAGCGAAATCAGTTTCGAAGCGGTGGGCAGCGCCGACAAAATTCTCGTCGAAACCTCCGATCGCCAGGGCCTCGGAGCGTTTGACCGAAAGGTTGCCGGCCATGACGTTGGTCAGAAACACGCCGTTGTCGTGGTTGAAATGGAACCCGAGGTCGTCCTGCGGCTGTTGTCGATGTTCCGATTTCTCTCCAGGCTGCAGCACCTGTCCCACCACAGCCCAGATCGCCGGATCGGCATGCGCGCGACGATGAGCCGCGATCAAACCGGGAGCGGGGTTCACGTCGTCGTCGAGGTAAAGAACGAGTTCTGTATCCGAGGCGAGCAAGGCCTCGTTCATGGCTTGCGGAATCGACGGCCTGTCGAGGCGTATCAACCGGAGACGACCCTCGTCCTGCCAGCGCGAGAGAGCCTCGTTCGGTTCCCGGCTCTGGTCGACGACGAGGATCGCGTCGGGGGCAGGATCGAGAGCAAACAGTCGCTGCACGGTCTCCGCGACCAGCGCTCCGCGGTTGTACGTCGGGATGGCCACGGTGATCATGTGCCCGCACCGCTGCGGATCCACTCAAGGGCCGCCTTGACGCCCTGTACGCCACGCGCGAAGCTCCACGTCTCGATGATTTCCCGTGATCGTGTCGCCATGCGCGCCCGGAGATCGGCCTCGGCGGTGAGTCGATCCAGGAGACCCGCCAGGGCTGCCTCGTCTCCTGCGGGATACACGAACGCATTCTCGCCCTCGAGAATGATGTCGCCGACGGAACCGCACCGGTCGGTGACCACAACCGGAAGTCCGCTGGCCATGGCCTCATTGATCACCGCGCCTCGGGGCTCGTAGAGCGACGGCAGCACCAACACATCGGAGAGCCCGTAGAACTTCGGCAGCTCGCTCTGGTTGATGAAACCAGCGAAGCGGACGCGGTCCAACGAGTTCTCCGAGATGTAAGTTTCCAACGTGGCCCGCAGCTCGCCATCCCCGACGAAGAGGATCGTGGCATCGGAGGCGTGGCGCATCCGCTGGAAGGCTCGCAGCAAGGTCATCGGATCCTTGCGCGCCACCAGCTTTGCAGAGAAGAGGAAGACCACCTGGTCGGCGGGGATCCCCAACCGGGCGCGCAGGGCCTGGCGCTCACCGGGTTCCAGGTGTGACGCTTTGGCAAATCGCTGGTTGTCGACGGCCCATGGAAGCAGAAAGAAGTGCGATCGGTCCGCCCCGTAGTGGCCGTAGTACTCGCCGTTGAGAACCCCGGAGATCATGAACCCGCTGGTCCTGCGGAAGAGCAGCCGCAGCAATCGGGCCCGAAACCGTGCGCGCACCGACGTTTCCGGCGGGGGGAAGCTGCTGTCGCCGTACAGAAAGAAGGGGATCCCGGCGATCCGGCAGGTGAGAATGCCCAGCATTGCCGTGATGGATCCCCACCCCATCATGAAGATCACCATCTCGAACCGCCCGCGCAGGAGGGCCGGAACGATTCCGGGATTGATGTGCCGCGTCCAGCCGCGGTTGCTGTCGTGCACGAGGTTCCGAAGGAAGCTGTGGTTGTAGCCGCTGAGGAGGTCCATGTCCCACTGCAGCGAGGTTCCCATGTCCTCGTCGCGATATGTGTGCGCGCCGGCGGCGGAGCAGTAAAGGACGGTCAGGTCGATTTCGGGATCGGCAGCGAGAAGCCGGAAAAACGGCGCCTGATACTGGATCACATGGGAAGCGATGATGGCGATCCGGTGGCGTTTCACCTCCACTCATCTTCGCACAGCGTTCCGCGCGGTCAAGCGGGCGCGATAAAACTCCGCGGTCTCGCTCGCCACCCGGTCCCAGGTGTGCCGTCGCGCAGTCGCGACGGCGGAAGCGCTCATGACGGCGGCGCGCTCGGGATTGCGAATGATTGCCAGCGCGGCCTCCGCGAGAGCCTTTGCATCCCCCAGCGGCACCAACACTCCGTCATGACCGTTTTCGATCATGTCGTGCATCCCGCCAGTGTCGCTGGCAATGACGCAAAGCCCGCGACTCATCGCTTCCAGGAATGCTTTGCCGAACCCCTCAAAGAAGGAGGGAAAGAGAAAGATGCCGTGGGCGTCGTAAATGTCGCGCAGCGTATTTTGCTCCGTCCAGGCCAGGACCTCCATGCGCTCGTTCGCCTGGGGGGTGAGGAGCGAGCGAACGGTGGATTCGCTGCTCCGGTCGCAGACCCAGGTGAATCGCAATTGATGATCGGCCTCGGCGAGGTGGTTGAACGCCGCCGCCGTGATCATCGGTGCTTTGAAGAATGCGAGCTGGGCGACGTGCAGGACGCGGTGAAGTCGCTGAACCTCCCATGCGGGCGGGATGCCGCTCAAGTAGGACTCCGGCGCGGATTGTGGAATCACGGCAACTCTGTCCAGCGCGACATCGAACACAGTGTTCAGAAACGCGGCATCGAGGGACGAGGAAACGATGTGACCATCTGCCTCTCTTGCGATCGCGCGCCCGTGTCGCGCAACCAGAGAGGTGAGTCCTCGTGAGCTGAGCCGGCGCAAGAAATGACGATTGTCGCAGTCGTACAGGGCGCGCCACGGCTTCAGAGTCTCTTCGACGTTCGGCTCGAAGCCATGGGAGCGGTGGATGAAAACCGAGGCTGGCGAAAGGCGGTGGACCGCACGCGCGGCACGATAGCCCTGTGGCTGATTCACGTGAATCACGTCGTATCTCTTCTCGTGCAGAGAGCGAACGACCGCGCGCTCATACGCGCGGGGCAACTCGAGAAGAAGGTGCAGGTTGCCGTGTGCGATGCGTCGTCCCAGGTGGCTCGACCAGAGGGCATCCACCTGATGCCCGAGACGGCGAAGCGCATCGATCGTTTGCACTTCGGTGCCCGCTGCGCCTCGATTCGGATCGGCAGGCGTATCCGCCATCATCAACACGCGGAGCGGAAGGGATCCCTCCGCCTGGCCATGCGGGCTCGTTGAGGAAGGTATTGGCATTTCTGGGGAAGTATGCCCCGGACCGGCGGCCTCAGCGCGCGTCAGGTGTTCTCCGTCGTGAGTGGACGGCTGCGCGAAGGACACCAGCGGTCGCGATACCGGAGAACGGGGTACTCAATGAGCGAAGCCATCAAGATACCGAGAAGAGCGGATCCCACCAGATACGTCGCCACGTAGTAGTACCAGTTGAATCCGCCGAAGAGAAATCTCATCGGCGTTCCGATGCCCCACGCAGCCATCGGCATATGCCACAGGTAGATGGAGTACGACCGTGATCCGAGAAAAGCAAGGGAGCGAAACCCCTTCCCTTGCCGCTCTTCCGGTGCCGCCAGACAGAAGAGCAGCAGTGCGCCCCCGATCCAGAGGAAAGAGAATCCGAAGGTGTACAGAAAGGGGGTCGTTTCGATCGGGAAGGCGAAGGGCGGAACGAAACAAACGATCGCCACCGGCAGCAGATACCTACGCAGGCGCGCCGACAGTTCGCGGAATCTGCACTCATGGTAGTGGTAGCCATAGGACACCAACACTCCGGCGAAGAGAGAATCGATGCGTAAGTGGGTGGGAAACACGTGCCTTCGATCGTGATACGCAGACCAGGACGCGGTTCCCAGCCGCAACCCGAGGCAAAGGGCCGCCACGATAGCAAACGCCCAGGGAATCCAATCGAACGGACGACCGGCGCGGTTCTGCATCCGCAACGAAAGCATCAGCGCGACCGGCAGCAGCAAGTAGAAGTGCTCTTCGATCCCGAGTGACCAGGTGTGATTCCAGAGACCGACACCGTAGTTCTGTACAAACAGCAACTCATGCAGCAACCCGTTCAGCGGAACAGGGTGTCCTCGAATGACCGTTACCAGAACCGTGACAAGAATCAAAACGAGAAACGGTGGATAGATTTTGAGTCCACGCCGGATGAAGAAGTTCTTGAGAAAAACGCTGCCGTACTTCTGATGTTCCCGGAACAGCAGTCCGGAAATCAGAAAGCCGCTGAGCACGAAGAACAGATCCACTCCAGCCCAGCCCCCCTGGTTCCAGATCTTCGTCAGGCCATGCAGCAGGGGACTGAGGGTCGGCGGGCACACGGCCATGTGGCGGCCGAGGACGGCGAGGACCGCAATGGCCCGTAGGACGTCCAGGGTCGTGGATCGCGCCGCGATGGACGGCGTCCCCTGTGCCGGACCAGAAAGGACCGGAACCTCGATGATCGGGGTGGTCATTTCGTTGTGCGATGAGGCCGCCGGAGGCGCCGGGTGGCTCCGGCGAGAGACTCGAGCAGTCGCTGACCGGCCTGCAGGAGCGTCGTGACGGCCTGCGGGGAAGGGATGAGTTTCCCTGGTCGCGCCTGTTCCCGTTGAAACCGAGACCAGTCCTTCTCCCACAGATCGTCGAGCCAGAACCTTCTCGAGCCATGCTGCAAGAGCAGGTCGAGGGTTGCCAGGTCCTGCCAGTACGGTTGTACGTCCTCGACGCTCGTCATGTCGATGCCGAGCGATTCCCAATTCATGAACCACTCCCTCGGCGTCGGCTCCACGGGGCCCGCAGCCTGCAAGACGCGGCCGGACCAGTAGTAGCGCCTTCGCCAGTAGAGTGACTTCGTTCTCATGACGTTTTCCAACGCGGCATACATCCGGAATTTTGCCTTTTGTGCTTCAGGCCGCACCAACGCGTAGTGAAGAACTTTGACATCGTCGAGCACCAGCCTCGGTGCACCGTCGGGCATCGGCAGCCGGGGGCTGTGGATCCGCTGGGCCCGGTGGGGAGAGCCGTCGTCGACGAACGCGCCGGGAAAGTCTGGGGGCCTCCGCTCACAATTGAACGGAGAAAGATAAAGGTTGGGCTTCTCGAACAAGACGATGGTGCCTGGAGCAGCGGCGAGGAGTCGCTGCCACCCTTGAGAACCGGGGGCGTTCGCGGCGAGGATCTCGTCGGCGTCGAGGGCCATCAGGATTCTGTGCTGAGGAACCAGGGCGCGCGCGGTGGAGAGGAGCAGCTGCTGACGGCTGGTCTCGTCATAGTCGCTGGCTGAGTTGTCAATCACCGTGACCTTGGCGAACTGGCGGCAGATTTCCAGCCCGCCATCCGTGGAACCCTGATCGGCGATGAGGATTCGATCAGCGAAGACGGTGGTGACCTCGAGAAAGCGGCGCAGGATCCACGCGTCGTTCTTCAGAGGGGTGAGGACCACGATCGACGGCCGGTCGCTCATCGCACACGCACGATCTCGTCTTCTCCATGCCGATAGCGTGTGGCTAAGAGAGAAGATGTGGCCGCAAGGAAGGTGTCGCGAGCCGGGTCTCCGTGGAGTTCGATGATGAACATCCCCACCTGACCGACCCATGGTGGTGCACCGGCGAAAACCTGAGCCTCTGCGCCCTCAATGTCGATCTTCATCACGTCGACCAACTCCAGCCCGAATCGTTTCAGCAGTGAGGGAACGCTGAGCGCCGCAACCTGGTCCTGCGTCGCCGCTGCGCCGTAGCGGTAGGAATCGACGTGATCACCGGGGTTGGTCAGGCCCAGAGTCATGTCCTCGCTCCAGAGCGCAGCTCGCAAGGGGATGATCTTTGGATAGGGATGCGTGTTGCGCTGGAGCAAGTCGAAATTGGCACTCTCGGGCTCGATGGCCACAATGGTGGCCTCGGGGAAACGCGTCGCAAAAAAGATCGCGGAGAGACCGATGTTCGCCCCGGCGTCAATGATGGTTTTCACATCGTCCGGGTACGCCAGGTCATAATCGTTCCAGACGAAAATCTTTTCCAGCGTGCTGGCGTCGGCCGTCCCTGTCCGGAGCGCGACCGCGTAGGCAAGCCCAGGGATCTCGACGGTCTGGACACCCTGACTCTTCGCCCAGATCCGGCGGCGGGTGACCACGGCGCCACGCATGCCGAACCGCTGCGCGTAGTGAATCCAGCGTCCGATGCGATACTTGATTCCGAGCTTCCGATGGATCGATCGCAGCAGTTCGTACACGCGGACTAGAGTACCAGCGACTGGAGATAGCGCACCCAGGAGCGGAGGGAGAAGGGTTGGGCTGCGATGGCTTGTCGCAGATACAGTTTTGCCCGCGGGTCTCCCTGGCGGCGCAAGGCCTCGCCAATGAAGTGCAGACCTTCGCTCCGCCCGATTCGCGTTCCGGG
>JBDSGC010000115.1:0-10240 GCA_039919215.1 Thermoanaerobaculia bacterium
TCGTCAACGCGAAACAGAAGTTCGACCAGGGTCTGGCGCTTTACAACCAGAAAAAATATCCCGAGGCGATCACTCTGCTGAGCGAGTCGTTCTCCCTCAATCCGAACTCCGAGGATGCCGCTCACTACCTGGAGCTGGCGCAGCAGGAAGAAATCCGGGTCAACGCGGGAAAGGCTCGGCTCAAGACTGTGGCCACCGCCACGACGGGCACGGTCCGCAATCCTAAGGCTGGAGCGTCGACGACGGTCGGCGGCACGCTGGGAGCAGCCGGGTTGCCGGCCCAGAGTGGCTCTGCTTCACTGACCACGATTTTCAGTAGTTCGGTGAGTGACGGTTACATCATGGTCAAGGCCGGAGGCGAGACGGTGGCTCATGAAAACCTGTGGGAAGAGTCGCGGTTCTTTCATCGCCGCAGCCCCCGGCAGGTCAACGTAACCAGAGCTTTTGCTGCAAAGAACGCAGACCTCGAGATCTGGGTGGTCATTCCTTCATTGGCCATCCAGGAACATCACGTGATCCCGGGACAGCTGTTTCAGGCTGGAGCCAACCACAGACTTCTGGTCACGTTCGATCCCAAGAACAAGAAGTTCGACTATCAATTGAACTGATGGAGTCCACAATCGATCCGCTCCTGTGGGCCGGATCAGCGGCAGGGCCGGATGAGTTCCGGATTGCCGCGATCGATCAGTCGTGGATTGGGAAACGATGCGTCGCGTCGCGGGAATCCTGGGGGATGGCGCGACAACAGGGCCCTGAAATCATTGCCTCCGATCGGCGCGACGACGAGTTGGTGGCCCTCTGCAGGGATGCCCTTTCCTCGACGGCCGGGATGCTGGCCCGGGCGGTGACCCTCGCCAGGATCGTTTGCCGGGTTACGCGCGAAGGGGCGACGGTGGCGATCGAAACCACCCTGGTGCTGACCTGCAGGACCCTCTCTGTGGTGACCACCCCTAAGCATTGGGAGGAGGACGAGCGATTGCTGCAGGGCCTGGCGAAATTCGAACCTTTCGCTCAGGCACCTCACAATCAACCACTGCTCTGGTGTCATGGGTCCGCAGCGGTGCTTCTGCACGAGGCCGCGGGTCACGCTGCGGAACACCAGGCCCTTCCCGCAGCCTGGCCGTCATGGCTGCGCGTGGAGGATCGATCGGGCTGCGGATCGGCCGACTTGCTGGCGGGCCAGATTCCATGTGCATGGCGACGGGAATCGTTCACCGACATCCCTCTAGCCAGGATGACCAGCGTGCTGGTGCAGCATTCCGGCGCCCCTTTCGTGCTTCCTGCCGAGCGCCTGGAGATTCTGCTGGTCGCTGGCGGGGCGTACGACCCCCTCACCGATGAGGTGAGCATCCAGGTGGCCGCGGCAAGGTCCGTCAGTGCGCGGGGAACCACGCCGGTGAAACCGTTTGCGTTGCGCGCGCCGCGGAGCCTGGTGGCCGCGGCGTTGTCTGGAGCCTCCGGGCTCCCCGAGCATTACCCGGGAGTGATCTGTTCGCGCGAAGGGCAGGAACTCTACGTATCCAGCGCGGCTCCCCGGATCCTCACGGACAGTCTGCCGATGGTATGAGCGACGTTTACCGAAAGTGGGGCCGGGTTGCCCGCTGGGAGCACGGCGTGCTCGTTCGGGCGGCTGAGGCCGGAGAGTCTCGCGAGACGGCCGGGGAGTTCCGAGTGGAACCGATGCAGATTCGCGACGCGCCGGAGACGCTTCCCGAGCCTGATGTTGAGGCCGTCGAGCGGGCAGCGAAGAAGATCCTGACCGCGGTAGAGCAGCCGCTGGCGATCGAGCGACTGATCGTGACCGAAGGAGTGTCGCTGCACCAGTTTGGACAGGTGCAGTGGCAGGAACGGGTGCGCAGGGTCCATCTCTCGATCGCGCGCCGGCCCTTTCGAATGCTGATCGACGCCGCAGGATTCGAGCTCGATGGCAGCTTGCTCGCCGCATTCGCTGGCATGACGCTCGAACCCGGCCGGCCATCCACGAGGATCATTCTGGAGCCACGCGTCAGCGCCGCCTTCCTGTCCGCCGGTCCCGGGCAACTCGCTCTGGAGCAGGCCAGGGGCCAGCTGGACGGCAGGGGTCAGCAGATTCTGGACTCGCCGGTTTCCAGCGATCTGCCGCCGAACTGGTATCGGCCCAGCTACAGGGTTCGCCCGGTTCGTAGCTGGTTCAACCTCCGAGCGGTGCCGCATGGAACGATCGATCCGTCAATTCCAAGGGCTGTTGCATTGCTCTCTTTCCCGATGGAGGGCAGGATCCACGCGCTCTGTGTCGAAGAGGAAGTGGCCTCGCCTCGATGGATTTCTGCCGGGCGCATAACGGCCGCCGGCCCTCCCGCGGAGTGGTATCCGTACGGCGCCGGATGTTGGGGAGCAGACATGTTGCTAGAATCACATCGCTGAACAGGTGGGCCGTCCATTCGACAAATTGAATTTCTGGCGCGAGCCATCGTGAACCGGCTGGAAGACCGAGGCCTCGTCGAATTCGGCGACGCCGAGATCGGCATTCAGGTGGTGACTCGCACTCTGGAAGACAACTTCCAGATGTACGAGAGCATCGAGCACGAAGCGCGCATCCGCCTGAGCAAGTCGATCGGCTCCCGGGAGCCTTCCGACTCGGAGCTGACGGACGAGATGCGCCGCGTGGCAGCAGACCGCGGCTTCACACTCTGAGGCCGGCACGGCCGGCCCCGTTGGTTCGCAAAGCGTCCGCCACGATCCTCGCCTGGGCCGGCGCTGATTGCAGGTTTTCGCTCCGCCCGCCACCCACGCCCGCTTTTAATGACACAGCCTGAAAACCCACGGGCCAACATCTCGATGAGAGGGTTTGTCATCACTGCTTCCACGGTTTGTGGCACAGAGCCTGTGAAGAAATCCCCAAGCAATTCCCCAATCAATTCAAGGGCGGCGAGTGAACGCGACTGAGGCGAAAAATCGTGGCGGACGCTTTGCGAACCAACGCCGCCGGCCGTGCCGGCCTGCGCAGTTGCCTGTGGCGGGGAATCCTGAGATCCTTCGCTGCCCGGCGCGCTGTGCGGAACTCACCGCGGCACTCCAACCCCCACATGTCACTGGAAGAAAAACTGGAAGAGCTCGAACGCCGCAAGCGTGAGAGTGAGCTTGGCGGCGGCCAGGCCCGCATTGATCGGCAGCACGCCGAGGGGAAGTTGACTGCGCGCGAGCGAATCTCCCTCCTCTTCGATCCGGGATCGTTTCAGGAGCTGGATCAGCTGGTGGTGCATCGCAGTTCCGATTTCGGGATGGAGAAGCAGCGCATCTCCGGGGATGGCGTGGTCACCGGGTACGGCACCATCAACGGGCGGCTGGTCTATGCCTTCGCCCAGGATTTCACTGTTTTCGGCGGCTCTCTCAGCGAAACGCACGCCGCCAAAATCGTGAAGATCATGGATCTGGCCATGAAGAACGGCGCTCCGCTCGTCGGCCTCAACGACTCCGGCGGCGCCCGCATCCAGGAAGGGGTCGTCTCCCTCGGTGGCTACGCGGACATCTTTCTGCGCAACACCCTCGCCTCCGGAGTGATCCCCCAGATTTCCGCGATCATGGGGCCGTGCGCCGGCGGTGCCGTCTACTCGCCTGCCATCACCGATTTCATCCTCATGGTCAAGAAGACGAGCTACATGTTCGTCACCGGTCCCGATGTGATCAAGACGGTGACTCACGAAGAGGTGACCAAGGAGAAGCTCGGCGGCGCCGAGACCCACAACCAGATCTCCGGAGTGGCCCACTTCGCGGCGGAGTCGGATGAAGATTGCCTGGCCACCATTCGCGAGCTCCTGTCGTACCTGCCTTCGAACAACATGGAGGATCCGCCTCGGTCGGAGAGCAAGGACGACGTGAACCGGGTGGACGGGCATCTGGACTCCTTCATCCCGGAGTCGCCCAATCAGCCTTACGAAATGCGCGAGCTGATCCGGGCCATTGCTGATGAAGGGCATTTCTTTGAGGTACACCAGCACTTTGCCCGCAATCTGGTCGTTGGGTTTCTGCGGCTGAACGGCCAGTCCATCGGTGTAGTGGCCAACCAACCGGCATTCCTTGCTGGTGTGCTGGACATCAACGCGTCGCGCAAAGGCGCCCGATTCGTGCGGTTGTGCGACGCGTTCAACGTTCCGCTGCTGGTGCTGGAGGATGTGCCCGGCTTTCTCCCGGGAACCGATCAGGAATATGGCGGGATCATCATTCATGGAGCGAAGCTGCTGTTCGCGCTGGCGGAGGCCACGGTTCCCAAGATCACCGTGATCACTCGAAAAGCCTACGGCGGCGCCTACTGCGTCATGAACTCGAAGCACATTCGCGCGGACATGAACTTCGCCTATCCCAGTGCGGAGATCGCCGTGATGGGAGCGGAAGGCGCGGTGAGTGTCCTGTACCGTCGTGAGATCGACGGTTCGCCGGAGCAGCGCCAGGCCAAGGTCGACGAGTTCAAGGAGAAGTTCGCCAATCCCTACATCGCCGCCGAGCGCGGCTACATCGACGAGATCATCGAGCCGAGGTTTACGCGTCGAAAATTGATCACGGCGTTTTCCATGCTGCGGAACAAGCGCGACCGCAATCCCCCGAAAAAGCACGGCAACATCCCCTTGTAACGCCGGCGTCACCGGTCGCAGGGCCTCGAGGCATACAATCGGGCCACTGAAAACAGGGGGATTCATGCGCTCGTTCGCGTCCGCCGTGGCGTTGGTGTTGCTGTCGTCGCCGTTCGCTCTCGCTCAGGACTTCGGGCCCCTGCCTCCGCTCACTGCGCACGTCGACGTGAACATCGTCAATGTCGATGTCACGGTGACCGGTCCTGACGGCAAGCCGGTGTCGGATCTGACTCGAAGCGATTTCCAGATTTTCGAAGACGGGAAGCCGCAAGTAGTCACGAACTTCTCGATGATCCAGAACCTCGCGTCGCGGACGGACCGTGCCGAAACGGGAACGGCAGTGGTGACGGGGAAACCCGACGAGATCCCGCGGAAAGTCATGCTTCTGGTGGACAACAACCACATCGAGGTTGTCGAGCGGAACCGGGCCCTTCGCACGGTCGAGAAGTATCTCGGCTCGCGCTTTCCGGCGGAGTGGGCCGTGGCGACCATCGGGCACACCGTTCAGCTGATCCAGCCCTTCACGCGCGATGTCGCATCTCTGCACGCTGCGTTCGACCGCGTTCGTCACATGCCCACCAGCTTCGTGCAGCAGGAGGTGGACCGATCGATTCTGTCCGACCGTACCCGCAAGTACCTCGACTTCGCCACGGAATACGACTACGGCGAATCGATGCGATTCAGCTCTCGGGAGCAGACCTACCGAGCCATGATGACCATGCAGAATACGGCGCGTGCGGTCGTCGACACAGCCCGGTCGTATTCTGCGGATGAAGGAAAGAAGTTCATGGTGCTGCTCACCGGCGGGATGGAGATCAACACCACGTTTACCGCCTACAGCAAAGGAAAGCCTGACGGCGAACTGGAACAGGTGCGGCTGGACATGGCCAAAGTTCTGGACGCCATGGTGCGCGAAGCGAATGCGGCGAACTTCACCATCCATGTGGTCAACGCCAGAAGCCGTGGCATGCAGGCTCCGCAGCACGACGTCAGCAACCGCTCTTCCGGAATCAACCTGGATGGCGCCTCGCTCTATCGCGGCCGGTGGGGGAGCGACCCCATCGACGTGGCCGATGTCGACTCCGCCCCTCTCTCCATCGCCCTGGGAACCGGCGGAATGTACCTTCCGTCATCCGACCTGAATGAGTCGCTGGAGCGGATCAACGTCCGCACTTCGAACTTCTACTCGCTCGGCTACTCGCCCTCGCACACGGGCGACCGCCTGTACCACAACATCAAGGTCCGGGTCAGTCGGCCCGGCGTTTCGGTGGCCAATCGTGTCGGATACTACGATCTGTCATCCGATGACCGGCTGGAGGAGATGCTTCGCGCACGCATGACCTTCGAACGCGACACCGGGAAGCTTCCCGTGCATATGGAGATCGGTTCCGCCCGGAGAACGGAGCGCTCCATGGTCGTTCCGGTCCAGGCGGCGCTGCCGATGGACAGGGTTACGCTCCTGCAGCGCGACGACCACTATGTCGGGCGCGTGCATGTCTACCTCTCAGTCTTTGATCAGAACGGACGCAATGTCGGATTCCACCACCAGACACAGGAGGTCACCCTATCCTCTGCGCTGCACGAATCAAGAAATGCCAATACCTTTCGCTACAACATGAATGTGCGGTTGCAGAAGGGAGAGTTCACCGTGGCCATGACGCTGCGTGACGAGCTTTCCAACGAGCTGGGAAGCGTGATCCGGAAGGTCCACCTGTAGCTGGTGAGCTCCGCCGGGCGAACGTAGCGCCGGCATCCTTGCCGGCCGTGGCGTCGGCTTCCAGCCGGCGCTACTGGGCAAGCTCCCGCGGGCAGGATGCCCGCGACACGGCCGGCAGGGATGCCGGTGCCACGAAAGGCAGCCCATTTCCGCAGCATCGCGACAGAGGTTCATTAGAAGCTGGCGCATCTGCTTCCGCGCCGCGCCCCAGCTCGGGATAACGGGTGTGGAGTCCGTCCCACCCTTCGTTCACCGCAGGAGGCTGCGGATCATCGGTTGATTCGGATCGAGAGCGAGCGAGCGTCGAAAGCTTTCCTGAGCGGCGTCCTCTCGACCCATGCAGAGCTGAGCCAGACCGGTAGATGCGAGGGCGAGCGGATCGCGGGGCTGCGCGTTTGCGGCGGCCTGAAAATCCTCCAGCGCGGCGTCGCACTCGTGCCGCTCCATCCGTGTGCTTCCCCGGAACATTCTGAGCTCCGCGTCGCCGGGTGCGGCGGCAACCGCAGCATCGAGGAGCGCAAGGGGTCGGGCGTCGCGCGCGGACTTGCGGTAGGCCACCGTGCGTGCGGCCACCAGATGGGTGGCATCGGCCATTCCGTTACGCAGAGCCTCGACCAGCAGGGCATCGGAGCGATCGAGATCGCGGCCGACGAGGAAAAGCGTTTCACTGAGATTCCACATGGCAGAGCTGTACTTCGGATCGATCTGCAGGGCGTGTTCGAATGCTCGAAGAGCGTCGTCGGTTCGATGCAGATCGCGCAGCAGGAGTCCTGCGTTGTTGTAGGAGCCTGCGGTTCGCGCGTCGCTGGTGGGCACGGCGGAGCGCGACGATTCGCCCGATCCGATATAGCCGAGGGCGCGCAGTTTTGCGATTTCCTCGGCGTTGCTCCCGCCTGTTCTGGAGACTGGCGGCGGCGAAGCGCGCTGAAAGAACCGGTCGTAGTCCATCGTCGGATTGGCGGGAGGTGACCCCGGCAACGGTGGCGTCCCATCGGTCGCGGCAGGCAACCCGGCGAGCGATAGCAGCGTCGCGCACACCTGCCGTACGCCACCGCGAGAGGCGTGACCAGGCGTGGCCGGCACTCCCGGACCCCATAACGCATAGATGCCTTTGGTGCGATGCCATTTGGCGGCGGTTGCCGTCGCCGTACTGGAGATCTGCGCCGGTCGCCCCTCCCTCCAATAGAACCCGTGGTCGGAAGCGAGCATGACCACCGCGTGCCTCTGCTCGGCGATGGCCATGATTTCCCCCAGCAGGTGGTCAATCTCGCGGAAGTATTTCTGCGGCACGGCACTGTAACGATTGAAGTCTGCCTCAGAAACCGACGGCTGGCGTGGCGGAGCGAACGGCGAGAAGACGTGGCCGATCGAATCGGTTCCCTGGATATAGAGGATCGTGACGTCAGGAGTGGAGGTCGACAAGAGGTCGAGGGACAGCGTTCTGTAGATTTCTGTTTCTACCAGGATCCGCCGGAGCGCGGCGGCAGGATCGCTGTACGGATTCTCCTTGCTCCCCAGTGCGGCAGCCTCAGAATCGGAAAGCGCCGGCAGATACTCGCGCAATCGCGCGCCGTCGACGCGCTGTTCCGCAACGTCGACTGCATGCGAGGCCCAGGCCTGACGGCTGTCTGGATACACCACGGCTGCGGAGGGCCGCCGGTCGGTGGAGAGGAACGTGAACAGCCGGTCCGACACGTTGATGCCATGCACCGGCTCGGCGGCGTAGGTGGCCCACAGTCCGAACACCGCGACCGTCTTCCCACCCGCCGTGAGCATGTTCCAGATCGCGGGCACCCGACGCTCATCGCTGGTGATCGGTTCCTTCTCGTGGGACTGCGGATTGAAACGTGTGAAGTCGAGGATCCCGTGGTCGAGTGGGCCTTGCCCGGTCATCATGGTGGTCCAGATCAAAGGCGAAAGCGGGGGATGCTCCGTTTCCAGAACGCCGCTGCTGCCGGTGGTCACGATCCTGGCAAGGTTCGGCATCGTTCCGTTGGCGATGAATTCGTCGAGCAATTGCCAGTCCGCTCCGTCCAGACCCAGGAAGAGGACCGGAGGCATCTTCCTGGCTCGTTGCGCAACCTCGGGGAGCGTACGGGCGCGCGCGAAGCCGGCGGGGAGTTCGGTTCGCACGGATACGGTGGAAGGGCTGAGGCCTTCGCGACGCAGCTCCGCTTCGATGGCGGCACCGGCGCGATCGCCCGCCAGGCGAAGGTCAGCCAGAACCTCTGCGTGAGTGAGTGCGGCGGTGGCGCGCTCCACCGCGGTGGCGACTCGCGCTTGCAGAGACTGACACCAGTCTCCACCGGGCCAGCCGGAGGGAAGCCGGGCGGGAGGAGAGTAGGTGAATCGCACGCGCAGGCGGATCTCATCCATCGTCGCGGTGCGGCCGGTGAGGGTCTGGTCGAAAGACGGCCGGCCCTCGATCGTGGCCGCTCGGCAGGCAACGCCGCGGGCTCGGAGGAACAGTGGCGTCGCGCGTAACACCAGCGAGTCTTCGTTGCGGATCAGTGTGGCGGTCCCGGGCGGCTGGATGCGCACCACCGAGGCGAGGATCGCCAGGATGAAGGCGATGAGGATGACGGCGAGAAGCGGTTTGCGCATCAAAGAAAGAGGGCCCCGCGAACGGGGCCCTCAGGATACAACGGGGTATTGGTGTGGTGCTGCTTAGAACGTGAAACGCGCTCCAACACGGATGCTGCGAAGGCCAGTGAATCCAACTCCACGCTTGAGGAAGTCAGGATTCGTGGCGGCCGCGCGGGCGTCCGCGAAGGAAGCGATCGCCTCCGTGGTGCCCGGCTTGTTGGCGAAGCCACCGAAGCCATTGCAGGCGGTTGCAGCGTTGAGTCCGCCCTTGGTGAACACATCGCAGCGTCCGTCTGAGGAGAGATCGGCGCGCTGGTCAAGATTGGTGATCGACTGCCGGTTGAGAATGTTGAACACGTCGGCGAGAAGGGTCAGACGGGAGGTCCCGAAGTTGATGGGGAAACCGACGTGGACGTCCGCCTCGTAGTCTGACGGCCCGCGGCCGAGTGCGCCGCGCTTGGTCAGGTAGTACTCGTAGTTGCGATAGCCGGCAAACTCATAGCCGAGCGCCGTCAGCGGCAGACCGGACTCCCAGTGAGTGGCCAGACCGAACTCGAGGCCCTTGGCGAAGCTGCTGCCAACGGTGTAGCTGCCGTAGAACTTCACGACGTGTGTACGGTCGTTGCTGAGCAGGCCGTCGTTGTTGACCGCGAAATCGGCGTAGTCATACGCCGAGTTGATGTTCGGGTCCAACTGGCCGGTGGAGACCTGGAAGACGCCGTCGTAGTTGCCCTTCAGGCGTGACCATACATAGCTGCCGAAGAACTGATAGTTATTGCTGAAACGCTTGGTGGCATGCAGCTCGACGCCGGTGTACTTGCGCGTGGCCTTGTTGGCCGGCGCCTCGTCGTCGTTGAGGAAACCGGCATTTTTGCCGATTCCGGTCCCCGGGTTGGCGATGAAATAGTCGCCTTCGGAGATGACCAGCATGTCTTCGATCACGCGGCCTAGGTCGCGGTAGGTGCCTTTGACGCCGACCGCGAAGTTCGGAGCGATCTCGTAGTCATAGCCAGCGAGATACTCGTTGATGTACTGGCCCTTGAGGTTCGGATCGACCGGAACGGTGGTGCCGCCGAGGAAGCGGAAAGCCTTGCCGCCGCCCTGCGAAGGAACACCGCCGCTGGCTGCGGTCCCGACCGTGCCGGGAGTGAAGTGTCCCGCGACGGGGTCGAGGTTGTTCGTCTGCACCGAGATCTCGCCGCCGAACGAGCGGAGGTTGATGTCCAGAGGAACGGATTCGAAGAATCGGCCGTAATTCGCGTACAGCTTGCTGCGGCCGTTGTTCGACGGATCCCAGATGACGCCCACGCGAGGCGCGTAGTTCTTGTTG
>JBDSGC010000116.1:0-6929 GCA_039919215.1 Thermoanaerobaculia bacterium
ACTGCCACCAGCAGCGGAGGCCACGGCGCGTGACGCTGGTGGTCACCGCGGAGGTGAGTCTGGAAGAGGAGGGCCAGCGGAGCCAGCGCGAAACACAGGCCGGGTGAGACGACCGTTCGTTGCAGCGGGCGCACCACCAGTCGGAGCGCCAGAACGATGGCCACGGCGAGGACCGCTGCGTGATGAACCGGTTGCGCGGTGAGGTCGAGCAAGGCGAGCTCGATCGCCGCGGCCACCGGAAAGAGGATCCAGTCGTGCCGATCGAAGCGCGCGGCGAAGTGACGGAGCGCCATGGTCAGAACGAGCATGGCCATTGGAATGGACAGGACCCACGACAGGCTCGGTTCGATCAGCACGAACCAGAGCGCCGCGATGGTGGAGAGGCTGAAGGAGATCCACGCCCATGGCTGAACATCACGGGCGGACAACCGTCCACTGAGCGGACGCAGCATCGCCGCCGCCATGATGGGAAGGAGCATCAGTCCGAGCACAAAGCGCGGCGCCGCGGACGCATCGAGTCCCAGAGAGGTCATGAGCCCGGGAAGCTGTGCTGGCGGGGCTGGCCCCGACCACCACGGACGCAGCGCAATGGCGATGGCCAGGCCCCAGAACGCGCCGCCCAGCCGGATCAGCCGTTCTCTCTGCACGCTCATCGCTTCTCGATCCGATCCGCTTGAGAGGCCAGCCACTGCGACATCACTTCTTCCGCCCAGTACTCTGAGCGCCACGGCAACCGTCCTCCGACGACACCGGTGGGGCCTCCCACCGGCGTGACCAGACACTCGACCGACGGCGATGCCACCGATCGTGCCAGCGCAAGGACCGCGGGGGGAAGGAAGGGATCATCCTCCGCGCTGATGCAGAGTGTGGGGACGGTGATGCGATGGAGAAAATGGATGGAGCTCGAACGCGTGTAGTAATCGTCCGCACCGGTGAACCCGTGCAGAGGTCCGGTGACGGCATCGTCGAATTCGCGGAACGTGCGCGCGGTGCGCACGGCGTTCAGATCGACGAGGCCGGCCACTTCCGGAAATCTGCGCACCACGTCCGCTGCCTTCCCGCGCAGGGACTTGAGAAATCTCCCGACGTAAAACGGGCCGCCTCCGCCAGTCATGTACTCCGCGCCAGCGCCAAGATCGTAAGGAACGGAAAGGGTGGCGGCAGCGGCGACGCCGTTCGCGCCGGGATGCTCGCCGAGCCACTTGAGCAGGACGTTGCCGCCGAGGGAGATTCCGCATCCCAGGAGCTGCGTTTCCGGATCGCGCGTTCGGAGTGTGCGGACGACGAGGTCGAAATCGCTGGTCTCGCCGGAATGGTAGAAGCGTGGCCTTCGATTCGGCAGCGAGCGGAAAATGCGTATGGGGTCGCGGGCGCAGGAGCGGAAGTTCACTGCGGTGGCCGAGAAGCCCAGCTCGGCGATCGATGACAACAGTCCCTGCATGTAGACAGAGTAGGTACTGCCCTCCAGACCGTGCAGGAGTACGAAGCGAAATCCTTCCCGTGCGTCCGGGACATCGAGGTGATCGAGCACCAGATCGTCGTCGTCGGGAGTGATCAGCGTCTCGCGGCGAAGCCGGACCCGGCGCCGGGTCCGGGTGACGCTGCCCCAGATGGTCTGCCCGTGCGGGCCGCGCAGCCACCAGGCGGGGCGGAAGGTTGGGGTGCTCATCGCAGTGGGCGCGGCGGGATTGGATCCGCGTCATCGCGCAGCGGAGCGGCCTGCATGGCGATCAGTCCTGGATCGCGGACAGAACCAGCGTGGCGTTGGTTCCTCCGAAGCCGAAGGAATTCGACAGCACGTTGCGGATCGTCTTCTTGCGCGCGGTATTCGGAACGTAGTCCAGATCGCACTCCGGATCGGGTGTCTGGTAGTTGATGGTGGGGGGGATGATGCCGGTCTTGATGGTCATGGCCGCGATGGCGGCTTCCAGACCGCCGGCAGCACCGAGGAGATGGCCGGTCATCGACTTGGTGGAGCTGATGGCCACCGTGTTTGCGTCCTCGCCGAAGACGCCCTTGATCGCGATGGTCTCTGTCTTGTCGCCGACGGAGGTCGAGGTTCCGTGCGCGTTGATGTAGTCGATGGCGGCCGGCTGCAGGTTCGCGTCGCGAAGCGCCAGGCGCATCACGCGCATCATGCCGCTGCCATCCTCGGCCGGGGAAGTGATGTGGAAGGCGTCGCTGGACATGCCGTAGCCGGTGATCTCGCAGTAAATCGTCGCGCCGCGATTTTTGGCGTGCTCCAGCTCCTCGAGAATGAGGATGCCCGCTCCTTCACCCATGACGAAGCCGTCGCGATGGAGATCCCAGGGGCGCGATGCATGCTGCGGATCATCGTTGCGCGTCGAGAGCGCCCGCATGGCGGCGAAGCCTCCCACGGCCAGTGGGGTGATCACTGCCTCGCTGCCGCCGGCGAACATGATGTCTGCGGCGTCGCGCTGGATCAGCTTGAACGCGTCGCCGATGGCGTGCGCGCCGGTGGCGCAGGCCGTCGCCGGGGCGGAGCTGGGCCCCTTGCATCCATAACGGATCGAGATCAGACCGGAGGCCATGTTCACGATCAGCCCCGGAATGAAGAAGGGGGAGATGCGGCTGGGCCCGCGCTCGAGGAGCTTCTTGTGCATCTCCTCGATGAGGGGAAGTCCGCCGATTCCGGATCCGATGATCACTCCAAAGCGCTCGCCGTCGAGCTGGTCGTGGACCAGGGAGGCATCGCGGACCGCCATCTCCGCGGCCGCAATCGCGTAGTGAATGAAGGTATCGGACTTCTTGACTTCCTTCTTTTCCATCCACTGCTCGGGATCGAAGCCGCGCACTTCCCCGGCAATCTGGCAGCTATAGTCGGAGGCGTCGAACTTGGTGATGCGATCGATGCCGGACCGCCCCTCGATGAGGCCCTGCCAGGTGGGCTCGTTTCCGACTCCCAGCGGGGACAGCATGCCGATTCCGGTAACGACGACGCGGCGCGGATTCATAGTTCAGTGTGATGGGACACGGGCGGCGGCGATCTCATTCCCGTGCAGGTGTGGAGACCGGTCCACAGGCCGGTGCGGTGCCCGCCGCCGGCCGGTCTCCACACGGGGATGATTCAGGACGCTTTGGCGCGCTTGTCGATGTACTCGACAGCGTCTTTGACCTTGCGGATCTTCTCGGCTTCGTCGTCAGAGATCTCGACGCCGAATTCTTCCTCGAACGCCATGATCAGCTCAACGGTATCGAGGGAATCGGCGCCGAGGTCCTCCACGAACGATGCATCCGGAGCGACTTCGTCAGCGTCGACGCCCAGTTGCTCGACGATGATTGCCTTGACTCTTTCTTCAACCGACATCGGTTTGTCCTCCATCCTTGACTCGCAGAATCCCTCGGAAAATGCATGAGGGTTTTAGCACAAATGGTTTTCGAATGCAGAATGCGCAATGGTCTCCGAGGTTTGAGACACTGTGGCACGGCGGAGACCTTGAGCAGCGCAGGAGTCACCAGGTGGGATCGAAGTGAAAAAACTGTTTACCTATGAAGAGGCAGCGGCGTTGCTCCCCGGCGTTCAGGAGCTGACCCAGCTGGCCGTGGAAGAGCTCGACGCTCTTCCTGATGGTGCCACCGAGGATCACGAACGGCTGGTCACGCGCTGGGCGGAAACGGTCATCGCCATGGGCATCGAGGTCAAGGGTCTCTGGCTCATCGATTTCGACAATGGCAGCGGCTACTACTGCTGGCACTATCCGGAAGAGTCTCTGCAGTACTTCCATGGCTACGATGAAGGCTTCGGCGGCCGCGTTCCGCTGCAGTAGGTCTTCCCATGCTGAAAGCCATCGCCTTCGACCTCTGGGAAACCCTCATCACCGACACGCCGCATGTGTCTCGTCAGCAGGAGCGGATCCGCCTCGATCGCATGGAGCGAGTGCTCGTCGACCGCGGATTCCCGGTGACCGCCGAGCGGATCGAGCATGCCTATCGCGCGCTCTGGCACCGGTGCCAGGAGCTCTACTGGTCGCGCGATCAGGACATCGCCTGCCGGGTGCAGATCGAGCACTTTCTCGAAGCGCTGGAGCTGGATCCGCAGACCTTTGCCCCCGAGGCTCTCGATGCTCTCGAAGCGGTCTACGCCGGCGCCGCCGTCGAACTGCCGCCGACGACGGTGGATGGCGCCGCGGAGACCCTGAGGGCTCTCAGGGATCACGGTTACCAGATCGGTTTGATCAGCAACACCGGGCGCACTCCCGGTACGGCTCTCCGCGACGTGCTGGCAGGGCTGGGGCTGGCCGACTCGATTCAGGCGATGGTGTTCTCAAACGAACACGGCGTGTGCAAGCCGCAACGATCGATTTTCGAGTCGCTGCGGTCCGCCCTGGGCCTGCCGTTCGAAGAGATCGCCTTCGTCGGCGACAACCCGTACGCGGATGTCCATGGCGCCCAGAGCTGTGGAATGAAGGCGATCCTGTTCCAGCCGGCGACGCGGGGAACCGCGGTGGCCCCTCCGGTGGAGCATGGGCTGGAAATCGTCCCCGACGCGACCATTCAGAATCTGCGGGAGCTGATCGCGCTGATCCCGAGGCTGTGACCCGCGGCACATCGACGGTTTGCCCGCTCGGGCATGATGCCGACTCTCGCCGGATCCGGGGGCGCTCCTGGAATGGCCGCCACGGTTCCCCGGTTTACTGCCAATAACAATCTCCCACCCATGCTCTCCAGCACCGCCCCGACGTTCACCAGACGGCGTACGAGGCGCGAAGTCCATGTTGCCCATTCCTGAGGAATCCATGAAATCGATCCGAGTGTACTGGTTGACCTGTCTCTCGATTCTGGCCGCCGTTGCTGCTTCGGCGACCACGATCGTGTTGCCGACCGACGAGCAACTCGTGAGCAAGTCTCCCGTCATCGTAGCGGGGATGGTCATCTCGTCCCAGCCAATCGAGGGCGAAAAGGGCATCTGGACCGAAACACATTTGCTGGTCGAGCAGACTTTGAAAGGGTCGGCTTCCTCTGAAATCACCATTCGTGAAGTGGGCGGGCAGGTCGAGAATCGGATCACAAAGGTGTTCGGCAGCCCGGTCTATGCTGCGGGAGAACGTGTGCTCGCGTTCCTGACCCCCACCGTTCGCGGCGATTACCAGACCATTGATCTGTTCGTCGGAAAGTTTGCGGAGCGACGCACCATGGCCGGGCAGCGCCTGTGGACCCGCGATGACAATGGGGCGGACGTCCTCCTGCTCGATGCGCAGTTTGAGGCGGTCCGGACAAACCGTGTGCAGCGCGATGCGGATGCGTTCGAGTCCTTCATTCGCGATCGGGTGGTGGGACGAAAACCGATGGCCGTGAACTACGGGGTGGAGAATCCGGTGCTGGCGGGGCAGCTTGCGACACCGACAAGCGGAGGGCGTGCCATCCACGCGAACTTCACCTTGATCGAGGAAGGGACCGTCTATCGCTGGTTCGCTTTCCAGAACGGCAGCTCGGCGAAGTGGTTCAGCTACGGAACGCAGACGGGGTACATCGGAGGTGGAGTCAACGAGATCTCCACGGCGATGAATTCATGGAATGGCTACAGTGCGGCAAAGATCAACTACGCCTACTCCGGTGCGGGCAGCGGCACTCCGGCGGGTCTCGGTGGGCGCAACAACGTCAACGAGATCCTGTTCAGCGATCCCCTCGGTGAGATTGCCGGGAGCTTCAACCCGTCGACAGGCGGTGTGGTCGGACAGGGTGGCTTCAACGGCGTGAGCGGCCCGCTGTCGTGGACCGCTCCATTCGCCGCCGATGCTTCTCATCCTCAGACCACGTTTGCGGCGTACAACATCATCGAGGGGAACCTCACCATTCAGGACGGGGTCAGCCCGGCGAATGGACTCTCCAGCACCCGGCTGGCGGAGATCGTGGCTCACGAATTCGGCCACACCCTCGGATTCGGTCACAGCGCGGACAGCACGGCGCTGATGTACTTCCAGGTTACAGGGCTTGGACCGGCGCTTCGCGGCGACGATCAGGTTGCTGCCCGCTGGCTCTACCCGAGCGGAACGGCGACCACTCCGCCGCCCACCTCGACGCCCGCGCCGTCGGCGCCGTCCGGTCTGACTGCGACATCGAGCCCCACGGTGGTCACGCTCCAGTGGACCGACAACTCCGCCAGCGAAACTGGTTTCTGGATCTATGCGGCCATCGCCGGCGGCTCCTTCTCCCGCGTGGGCACCTCGCCTCTGGGAGCCAACACTACCGGCGCCAACATCAGCGGTCTGAGCGGGGGAGTGAACTATCAGTTCCATGTCACTGCGGTGAATGCCGGTGGCGAGTCGGCCGCGTCCAATGTGGTGACCGCCGCGCTCACCGGAACGCAGGCCAGCCCTTTGACTGCGGCGTTCCTGGTGACCCCGAGCTCAGGCGTCGCCGGATCGACCGTGTTCGCCTTTGTGGACCAGTCCACCGGCAGCGTGGCCTCCCGTTCCTGGACCTTTGGTGATGGCGGGTCGTCGTCGGCCACGAACCCGACGCATGTCTACAACGCCGCAGGCAGCTACAACATCGTGCTGACGGTCTCGAACGGATCGTCCTCCACGTCGGTGACTCACGGTGTGAGCGTTGCCAGCTCGTCGCCCGCCGGTCCGCCCGTCTCTGCGGCATTCGACACCAGTCTGGTCTCCCCTCATCCGGGAGACGCGGTCAGCTTCAGCGACCGTTCCAGCGGCAACCCCACCACGTGGCTGTGGTCCTTCGGCGACGGCAGCTCGTCGACGCTGAAGAGCCCGACCCATGCGTACGCCGCGGTCGGCAACTACCGGGTGGACATGACTGCCTCCAGCGCGACCTCGAGCAGTGTGGCCGTGCGCGTCATCACGGTGACCCAGCGCAATCAGCTGTCGCTCAACGGCAGCCGTTTCACTGTGACCCTCAGCGCGCGCGATCAGCGCACCGGCCGCACGGCCGGCGGCGTAGCCATC